>DASXNK010000082.1 GCA_036495095.1 Candidatus Dormiibacterota bacterium
CCGCCACCGCGAGCTGCGCACCCTCGGCGACGTCTCGGTGCGCTTCGAGGGCACCGCCGAGCAGCACCGCACGCTGTTCCTCGCCGACCCCTCGAACAACGTCATCGAGTTCAAGCACTACGACGACCCGCGCCTGCAGTACTGACACTGCGACGGTTCGGTGACGGCCGCTTCCTGTCAGGGAAGTGAAAGAGAGCCGGTCCGACCATGGCGGGGTCCCATCGACCATCAGATCCCATCCGGAGGACGTCATGAACCTGAAGCGCCTCACCCGCCGCCGCACCATCGCCGCCGGCGCAGCCGTCGCGGTGATCGCGGCCGGAGGCGGGGTGGTGTGGATGCGACACGGCTCGGCCGCCGCCACCCAGTACCGCACCGCCGCGGCCACCCTCGGGACCGTCACCCAGAGCCTCTCGCTCACCGGGAACCTCGCCCCGCTCGGGGAGAGCGACCTGAACTTCGGGAGCTCCGGGCGGGTCGCCTCGGTGACCGCGCAGCCCGGCCAGGCGGTCAAGGCCGGCCAGGTTCTGGCCACTCTCGATCCCAGCTCGCTGCAGGCCGCGGTCACCCAGGCGCAGGCCACCCTTGCCAGCGCCCAGGCCAAGCTCTCGCTGGACCAGGCGGGCCCGACCGCGCAGAACCTCTCCCAGTCGCAGGCGTCGGTGCGCAGCGCCGAATCCCAGCTGCAGAGCGCGCAGACCGCGCTCGCCGACACCGAGGCGAACAACGCCCTGGCGGTCCAGCAGGCCCAGGCCCAGGGAGGGGACGCCCTGGCGAACGCCCAGGCCAAGGCGCGGCAGAGCAACGACCAGGCCCAGGCCCAGGTGAGCTCCGCCCAGGTCCAGCTCCAGAACGCGCAGCAGTCGCTCGCGGCGCTCCAGCAGGGCACCACCCCGCAGCAGCTGCAGATGGACCAGAGCCAGGTGCAGATCGCCCAGATCAACGTCGACAACGCGCAGAAGGCGCTCACCCAGGGCACCCTCACCGCCCCCGCGGACGGGGTGATCGGGGTGGTGAACCTCACCACCGGTCAGACCATCTCCAACGGCGGCAGCGGCTCCAGCTCCAGCTCCAGCTCGTCGACCACCCCGCAGATCTCGGTGCTCACCCCCGGGGCCTTCCAGGTCACCGGCACGGTGAGCGACACCCAGGTGAACCAGATCGCCGTCGGGCAGCGCGCCCTGGTGACCCCCGCGGGCGCCACCCAGGCGGTGAAGGGCAGGGTCACCCAGGTCGCCGCGGTGGCGACGGTCGCCTCCGGGGTGGCCACCTTTCCGGTGGTCGTCGTCCTCGACGGCACCAACCCCGGCCTCCACGCCGGGGTCTCGGCCTCGATCACCGTGGTCGTGAACCAGGTGGTCGGGGTGCTCACCGTGCCCACCAGCGCGGTGCGCGGCTCCAACGTCCAGATGCTGGTGAACGGCCAGCCGCAGACGGTCCCCGTGACCACCGGCGCCTCCGACTCCATCCGCACCCAGATCCTCTCCGGCCTCAACGCGGGCGACAGCGTGGTGATCGCCACGGTGAGCAGCACCGTGCCCACCAGCACCAACCCCACCGGCGGCGGGTTGCTCGGCGGTGGCGGCGGGCGCGGCGGGGCCGGTGCCCTCGGCCGCACCCTGGGAGGTGGATGACGATGGGCGAGGTGCTCCGTCTCGAGCAGGTCTCCAAGATCTACGGCAGCGGCGACGCCGAGGTGCGGGCGCTGGACGGCGTCAGCCTCACCGTGAACGAGGGCGACTTCGTCGCCGTGGTCGGGCCGTCGGGCTCGGGGAAGTCGACGCTGATGAACATCCTCGGCTGCCTCGACAACCCCACCGCCGGCCGCTACCTCTTCGCCGGCGAGGACGTGTCCGGAATGAACGCCGCAGAGCTGGCCCACATCCGCAACAGGCGGATCGGCTTCGTCTTCCAGCAGTTCCAGCTGCTCAAGGACCTCTCCGCCTGGCGCAACGTCGAGCTTCCCCTCCTCTACCGCAGCGCTCGCGACCGCCGCGGCACGGCGCTCCGGGTGCTCGAGCAGGTGGGGCTCTCCAACCGCGTCGACCACCGACCCAACCAGCTCAGCGGCGGCCAGCAGCAGCGTGTCGCCATCGCCCGCGCGCTGGTCACCGACCCCGACCTGGTCCTCGCCGACGAGCCCACCGGCAACCTCGACTCCGCCTCCAGCCGGGACATCCTCGCCATCCTCCGCCAGCTCAACGAGGCGGGACGCACGGTGGTGCTGATCACCCACGACCCCACGGTCGCGGCGGTCGCGAAGCGGGTCGTGTACACGATCGACGGGCACCTCGACGAGGAGGCCGCGGCATGAGCCTCAAGCACACCCTGATGACCGGGCTGCGCGGCATCCTCGGCCACCGCCTGCGCTCCATCCTCACCACCCTGGGCATCCTGTTCGGCGTCGCCGCGGTGATCTGCACCGTCGGCATCGGCCAGGCCTCCTCCGACCAGGTCAACGCCCAGATCGCCTCGCTGGGCACCAACCTGCTCACCATCACCCCGGGCAGCACCAGCACCGGCGGCATCTTCGGCGGTGCCGGCAGCGCCAGCACGCTCACCATGACCGACGCCAACGGGCTCGCCGACAGGGCCAACGCCCCCGACATCCAGGCGGTCGCCCCGGTCGTCCAGGCCCGCGAGACCCTGGTCAGCAGCTCCACCAACTGGAGCACCACGGTCAGCGGCAGCACCCCGGCATGGCTCGTCGCCAACGCCCGCAGCCTGCTCACCGGCAGCTTCCTCACCACCGCGGACGTCACCGATCACGCCCAGAAGGTGGTGCTCGGCAGCACCACCGCCGCCGACCTCGGCGCCGCCGTCGGCGACTCGGTGACCATCGGCAAGGTGCCCTTCACCGTCGTCGGCATCCTCAACACCGTCGGCGGCCAGGGCTTCCAGAACGGCGACGACCTCGCCGTGGTGCCGGTCACCGCGGCCCAGGACCTGCTCACCGGGGGCAGCCCCAACAGCGTGCAGCGGATCCTGCTCAGCTCCACCAGCTCGAGCACGCTGGGCTCCGCCTACCAGGAGGCGACCCAGCTCCTCACCGTCACCCACAACGTCAGCAACCCCGCCGCCGCCGACTTCACCATCCAGGCGAACAGCTCCTTCCTCAGCACCGCCCAGTCGGTGACCACCACCCTGACCATCCTGCTCGCCAGCGTGGCGGCGATCTCGCTGCTGGTCGGCGGCATCGGGGTGATGAACATCATGCTGGTGTCGGTCACCGAGCGCACCGGCGAGATCGGCCTGCGCAAGGCCCTCGGCGCCACCCCCGGCGACCTGCTCCGGCAGTTCCTCGTCGAGGCCGGCGCGCTGAGCGTCATCGGCGGTGTGCTCGGCGTCGGCGCCGCGCTGCTGGCCGGCCGGCTGGTGCCGCACTTCACCACCATCGGCGTCACCATCACCGTCGCCCCGGTGCTGATCGCGGTCGGCGTCGCCGCCGCCGTCGGCCTCATCTTCGGGGTCTATCCCGCGGCCCGCGCCGCCAGGCTCGCGCCCATCGAGGCGCTGCGCGCCCAGTGATGCGTCGCTCCCCCATCCGACCGAACCTCACCTCCAGGAGATCCTCTGTCATGAAGCGCCTCGTCCTCACCGCCGCAGGAACTGCGGCGGTGCTCGCCCTCGCCGCATGCGGCGGCACCTCCGCGGCGACCGGCTCGACCTCGTCGTCGTCCACCACCACCCGCGCCGGTGGCGGCAACGGACCCGGCGGCCTCGCCCGGCGAGGCACCGCGGGGACGCTCGCGCAGATCAACGGCACCAGCCTGATCCTCACCGACACCACCGGCACCGACGTGACCGTCGACTACACCAACACCACCACCATCACCCAGACCAAGACCGGCGTGCTCGCCGACATCGTCCCGGGGAGCTGCCTGGTGGTCACCGGGCAGAAGGACGCCACCGGCACCCTGGTCGCCTCCGGCGTCCGCCTCAGCCCGCCGGTGAGCGGCGCCTGCCCCGCGGGCTTCGGCAACCGCGGGCCCGGCGGCGCCAACGGCGCCCGGCCCAGCCCCGGCGGCACCCCACGCGCCACCCCCGCGCCCGGCCAGCCGGTGCCGTCGTTGGTGGCCGGGAAGGTGACCACGGTGAACGGCACCGCGGTGACCCTCCAGCCCACCACCGGAGCCGCCCAGACCGTCACCGTGCCCACCACCGTCCCCGTGGCCGAGTCGAGCGCCGCCTCCGCCTCCGACCTCACCCAGGGTGACTGCATCCAGGCCACCGGGCCGAAGGACTCCACCGGCAAGGTCACCGCGACCAGCCTCTCGATCGTGCCCGCCGGTCCCTCCGGCTGCTTCACCGGCGGCCGCGGCTTCGGCGGCGCCGGCGGCTTCGGCCGTGGCGCCGGCGGCGGTGCCGCCGGCGGCTGAGCCCCGGCGAGCCTGTGGCCGGCGTGGACGGGTGCGTCCACGCCGGCTCGGGCGAGGTGAGAGACGGATCAGGAGGCGCGCGTCGCCGGCGCCTTTCCGAAGGCGAGGCGGGCCGGCCGCACCTCGTCGCCGTCGACCGCGAAGAGCCGGAAGCCGGTCCGGTGGAGGGAGGCGGCGATCTCCTCGGACACCGGCCCGGAGAGACGCATCCCCACCTCGCAGCGGGGATGCTCGGCGGCCGCCGCCGCCACCACCGCGAGGATGCCGTCCAGGGTGGGGTCGATGGCCAGCCGCGGGTCGGTGTCGATGAGCCCGCGCTTCACGTAGTCGTCGAGAGGACGCGAGGTGAGCAGCTGGCGCGCCGGGATGCCGAACATCGCCGCCTGCATCAGCCGGACCTCGAGCCAGACCACGTCGCTCGCCGCGGCGATCCCCGCCGAGAGCAGCCCGCCGCGCGGGCTGGTGAGGTAGGTGCCGACGCCGACCCGCCCGTCGACGGTCTGGCGGCTCAGCTCGCGCAGCGCCCGCGCCTCGAGCGGGTCGGAGACGTGGCGCACCGCGAGGTGGAGGCGGCCGCGGTGGCCGCTGCGCTCCGCCGCCTCGGCGAGGCCGGCGATCTGGGCGGCGAGCAGCGCGGGCATGCCCACCGGCACCGAGAGCTGCGGACAGTGGGTCAGCAGCTGGGTCTGCTGCATCAGCTCCCGGGCCTCGTCGGCCTGGAAGTCGATGGCGCGCACCCCCACCTCGGCGTCGCCGGCGGCCCGCAGCAGCGGCTGGAAGACGTCGGCGATCACCGCCCGCACCCGGGTGAGGTCGAGGGCGTCGAGCTCGCGCTGCTCGATCAGCGCCGCGACCAGCTCCTCGAGGTGGCCGGTGGTGGCGAGCACGTCGTCGATGCTGGTCACCACCCCGGTGGCGCCCCGCCGCAGCACCGTCTCCACCTGCTCCGGGGTGGTGACCCGGCCGAGGATGCGGCAGCCGGCGAGCCGGTCGGCCTCGTCGAGCAGGACGCCGAGGTCGGCGCTGGCGGCGGCGGGCGCGGTCATCGGCAGGGCGCCGCGGAAGAGCTCGCCACTGAGCCCGTCGATCGAGACCGGTGCGCCCTCCTCCACCACCGTGGCGCCGACCGCGAGGCGGCCGCGGTCGGGCTCGATGCGTGCCTCGCCGCAGCCCACCACGCAGGGCTTGCCGAGGGCGCGCGCCACCACCGCGGCGTGGCTGGTGGCGCCACCGGTGGCGGTGAGGATGCCGCGGGCGGCGATCATGCCGTGGAGGTCGACCGGGCTGGTGATCGGCCGCGCCAGGATGACGTCCTCCCCGTGCGCCGCCCGCTGTGCGGCCCGGTCGGGGTCGAGCACGAGGGTACCGCTCACCTGCCCCGGCGAGGCGCCGACGCCGGCGGTGAGCAGCCGCCCGTCGGCGCGCGCCCTGGCCGCCGACCCGGCGGCGAACTGGGGGCGCTCGAGCTGGCGGACCTGGGCCGTGCTCACCGCCCCGAGCGGGCCGCCCGGGGACAGCCGTCCCTCGCGCAGGAAGTCGGCGGCGATGCGGATCGCCGCCTCCGGGGTGCGCTTGGCGCTGCGCACCTGGAGCAGGTAGAGGCGGCCGCGCTCCACCGTGAACTCGATGTCGAGGACGTCGCCGTGGCTCTGCTCGAGCCGGGCGCAGTGGCCGCTCAGCTCCTCGAAGATCTCCGGCAGGCGGAGGCTCGCCGAGGCGATCGGCTCGGGGGTGGCGGTGCCGGCGACCACGTCCTCGCCCTGGCCACCCTCGAGGTACTCGCCGTAGAGCCGGGGGTCGCCGGTGACCGGGTTGCGGGTGAAGGCCACCCCCGACCCGGAGGGCCGGCCGAGGTTGCCGAACACCATCGACTGCACCACCACCGCGGTGCCGAGGTCGTGCGGGATGCGGTGGAAGTCGCGATAGGTGACCGCGCGGCGGTTGTTCCAGGAGCGGAACACCGCCTCGATGGCGCCGCGCAGCTGGAGGAGCGGGTCGCCGGGCACCTCCTCCCCCACCTCCTCGACGAGGGCGCGCTGACAGGCGGCCCACAGCCGGTCGTAGACCACGGCGGGGTCGGGGCAGGCCGGCGCCCGCTCGGCGAGCTCCTCGGCGGCCCCGGCGATCACGTCACCGGAGGCGCCGAGCACGATCTCCGAGTACATGCGGTGGAAGCGCACCAGCACGTCGGCCATGAACCGCACGCCGCCGCCGGCCACGGCGACGGCGACCGCGGTCTCGCGGTTGAGGCCGAGGTTGAGCACCGTGTCCATCATCCCCGGCATCGAGACCGGTGCCCCGGAGCGCACCGACAGCAGCAGCGGGTGCGGGCCGGCGCCGAAGCACTTGCCGGTGTGCCGCTCGAGGGTGCGCAGGTGCTCGAGGACCTCGGTGAACAACCCCTGGGGGATCGCTCCCTGCGAGGTCACGCTGCGGCAGGCGTCGGTGGTGATGATGAACCCCGGCGGCACCGGGAGGCCCTCGGCGGTGAGCCGGGCCAGGCCCGCGCCCTTGCCGCCGAGCAGCCCCACCGAGCGGTGGTCGGCCTCGCCGAAGGCGAGCACCTTGCGCACCACCTCGAGTGCCGCCGCGGGCACTCCGACCTGGACGCCGGCCGCCTCGCTCACTCCGCGCGCGACCGTCCCATGGTGCGCAGCAGGTCCTCGTGGAACTCGAACCAGACGTTGTGCACCGAGTCGACGGTGGGGGTGGAGACGTAGGTGGTGTCACCCTCGTCCACCCGCCGCATCGCGGCGTCGAGGCGCCGCGCGTAGCGGTCGAACCGGGGCTCGTGCTCGGCCAGCCCCCGGAGGATGCCGGCGAGCCGCTGCACCGCCCGATCGACCTGGGTGATCACCCGGGCGTCGTACTCGGGATCGCCGTGGTCGTTGGTCACCTTCCTGCCGCCGACGTCGACCTGGTGCCAGGCCGCCAGGGCGTCGAGGAAGCGCCGGTTGACGGCCTCGAACCGGTCCGCCATGTCGACGACCTCGGGGTCCTCACGGAGGCCGGCGTAGCAGCTCGCGGCATAGCCGGCCACCTCGTCCTGGGCGCGGTCGCCGGCGAGTGCCTGCTCGCCCACCAGCACGATCAGCCCGTCCCTCTCCAGGTCGGCCATGACCCCGTTCACCTCGGTGAGCGGCAGCCCGGTCGCCGAGCTCACCGAGCCGGCGCTGGCCATCTTCTTGAGGACGATGCTGTTGAGGACCTCGAACTGGGGCCGGTCGAGAGACCCGCCGGTGGCCGCCGGCGTGGGCAGGACCTCGACCCGGAGATCGTTGTGCGCCTCGCTGTCCATCTCACAACTCAGTGGGCGGGTGGATGAGGCGTCATGTTCGGCGAAACCGCCGCGGGTGGCGATGGGGGACCCGGACAATCTCCCGTTGTCGACACTATCTCCGCGCGACAACCGATCGCGACGGCGCCGGGGACGGACGCGGAAGAGCCCGAACGCGGCCGTCTCCGGTGCGTTCGGGCCCTCCGGGGCGGCCCCGGCGCTCAGCGCACCGGAGCCCGGCGGAGCACTCCGCCGATGTCCTCGTGGGGACGGGGGATGACATGCGCCGAGACCACCCGGCCGATCCGGCCGGCGGCGGCGGCGCCGGCGTCGACGGCGGCCTTGGTGGCGCCGACGTCACCGCGCACGATGATCGTGATCAGCCCGCCGCCAGGCTGCTGGCGCGCCACCAGCACGACGTTGGCGGCCTTGACCATCGCATCCGCCGCCTCGATGGCCGCCGCCAGGCCCACGGTCTCGACCAGCCCCAGGGCGACGCCATGGTCAGCCATCGGGTGGGCGCCTCCTCAGCAAACCACGCAGCCGGGAGCGCGGGCCTGCGCCCGCGCTCCACGGCCGGTTCCTTCTACAGCCAGCGCCCCTTGGAGGCGCGGAGGTCGGCATCCTGCGAGAACGGCAGGTAGCCGGCGCCCGAGAAGATCTTCTGCGGGACCACCACCTGCACGAAGTTGCGCTTGGTGATCTCGTAGTAGTACTGCGACACCCGGGAGTCGATCTCCCAGAAGTCGAACTTCCGGCAGACCTCGTCGTACACCCCGGCGCGGCGCAGGTGCGGGAGGATCATCTCGATGTAGTAGCTGTAGATCCCGTTGGTGCACAGCTGGCGGCGCGACATCTTCGCCGTCTTCTTGTACATCTTGAAGGTCGAGTCCTGGATCTTCTCGATCTCGGGACCGACGTCCTTGATCGGCAGCGACCTCACCTCGCCCATCGGCGTGTCGAACTTCTCGCGGGAGAAGATCGCGCCACCGGTGATGTACGGGATGTAGTTCTTGGGCAGGGTGAAGGTGGTGGAGATGTCGTTGACCCGGATCTCGCGCGTCCCCATCAGGTTGGGGTCGATCACCACCGCGAGCGTGTACGCGTGGGGAAGCCCCTCGCAGATGTCGCTCCAGTGGAACACCTCCTCGTTGCAGAAGAGGTCGCGGATGATCAGGATGCGGCCGTCGGGCAGCGGGTAGGGACCGGTGTCGCCCAGGCCCAGCCGGCAGTCGTAGTGGTCGAAGAAGGCGAGCAGCTCGGCGGTCGCGTTGAACTGGGTGAACTGGTTCGCCCGCTCCGAGCCGGGCTCGAAGTTCTCCACCTGGTTCATGACCATGTCGATCACCGACTGGTCGTGGATCTGGCAGCGGTAGCGGTCCTGGGAGTTGAGGATCAGGCCGTCCTGGCGCTTGCCCCAGAGCACCCGCTGCATGAACTTGAGGATGATGTTGGACTCCTCGACGTAGTCGTCGGCGTCCATCACCTCGAGCGCGAGCAGCCCGCACCGCCCCATGCCGAAGGCGACCGCGCCCAGGCACCAGTCGTGCACGCAGTTGATCTTGGTGCCGATCTCCTTGCGTGCGCTCGCCCCGATGTCGATCACACCCTGCGCCCCGATCTGGTCGGTGACGTAGCGCATGATCTCCGGGTAGCGGTAGAACTCGTTCATGAACGCCAGGATCTCGTACTCCTGGCGGGGGATCATGCCCGACACGCCCTCGGTCGCCCGCATCACCAGGACGTCCCAGATGTTCCAGGCGAGGTAGTTATTCAGGTCGTTGAGCTCGTCGAGGGTGAACTGGTCGCGCAGCACATCCTCGTGGCTGACCTTCTCGAGCACCCCGCTCTTGGCGCGGGCGCGCATCTGCTTGTCGCCCTTGATTCCGTCGACCACCGGCTCCATGCCCTTGAAGTTGCCGGTGTAGACCAGATCCTGGTAGCGAAGTCCGTCGTCGTCGGGCTGATACCGCTTGGTGAATTCGGCCTGACCCGACCGCTCCATGACAGCCACAGGACTCTCCTCCCGAGTTTGGTGTGGGACCCGTGCCCCCTGCCTCTCGGGCGGGGGCTGCCGGCGGCCCGTGGTTAATCGCTCAGCAGCACCTTGCCGGTGTCGGCGTCGTCACATGCGAGGACGACGTTCTTGCCCTCGAGGCGCTCGCGGATGGCCTCGAAGTGGCTGTCATCGGTCTCACCGGGGACGTACCGGGAGTCGCTGTCGGGAAGGTGGACGGTCATCACGCACGGGGTCTGGAACTCGCGCGAGAGGATGCCCAGGTGGGACTCCGGCGCGCCCGACATGGTGATCACGCCGATGGCACCCATGCTCAGGGCCGGCGCCAGGAACGTCGTGGTGCCGCCGCGCACCAGGAGGATGTGCTGCTTCAGCTTCCCGGACTGGATGAGTCCGATGACGTCCTGGGGGGAGCCGAGGTACTTGACCACGCCACTCGGCCGTTTGTCGGTCTCGAACACGTTGTATCCCTGTGCCAGGACCTGGGCTGTCTCCAACATGGGCCACCTCCAACTCGTGGTTCTCCCGCGGTTCGGGACCGGTCAGCGAGAAGCGATGTTCGCGGAGCCGGGCCGGAGCGTCCATCTGCGTCCCGGACAGAGATGGGCACGATCCGTTGTCCGGCGCGGACAAGTCGTCACCGGGCGGCGCCCAGGGCGCTCCGGCCGCCGGGGTGGGCCAGGTCGGACAGCGTCTGCACGCCGAAGAAGTCCTGGATCTCGCCGTGACCGGTGAGCCCCCGGCACTCCCAGCGGGCGAGGACGTTGTAGCCGACCACGTTGGGCCAGGCGTTCCAGGGGAAGGCGGTCATCGCCCGTCCGCGCAGCTCCCAGGTGCGGTCGCGGCTGTCGACCAGGCGCAGCGAGACGTCCTCGGGGTAGCGGCCGCGGCGCCGGGTGCGCCCGCTGCCCGCCTTGAGGCCGAGGACCTCGCCGTCCTCGAGCACGTAGCCGTGGGTGAGGCGGAGCTCCTCGGCGCCGGTCGCGGCGTCGAAGTCGAAGATGGCGTGCATCGCCAGTTGCGGGGAGAAGTGGGCGTGCAGCCAGCTCATGGTGTGGGCGTGGCGCTCGCCGCGCGGTCCCCAGCTGTGGTCCATGGTGGTGACGCAGTCGAGCGGGTGGCGCCGGCCGCGCAGCACGACCTCCCCGCGGGCGTGCCCGGTCTGGTCGAAGTGGCCGTTGTAGGCGGTGCCCCAGGCCCAGGCCCCGGACTCGGCCTGGGCGGCCGCCGCCATCGGGTCCATCTCCGGGTCGTGGATGTCGAAGGGCGGCATCAGGCCGGTGAGGGTGAAGTGCACCTCGGTGCCCTCGCCGTCGTCGTAGTCGACCTGGTACGAGAGCGGCCGGTCGATCGCCCTGACGCTCAACCCGTTGGCGAGCCGGTAGTCGGCGAGGTCGGTGCCGGCCGGGATCGGCAGGTGGACCTGCGAGTCCCAGTAGTCGGCGTCCTGCGGAGTCTCCACCCGCCCGGTGTTGAGGTTGACGGTGGAGAGCACCACCCCCAGCTCGGGGCGGAAGAGAGCGTAGATGCCGCCGTTGAGGGGGATGTCGGGGTTGTAGAACCCGAAGTAGTTGGTCTCTCCCCAGGGCGGCCCGGCCGCAGGATCGGAGGTGGGCTCGTGGAACGAGATATCCCGGGCCGTGATCACGCTGAATCCTCCATCCAGGGCCGGTGGGACGGCTGGAGCCATGATGGGGGGCGTCGCCGCCCAGCGGCCAGGGACACCGGGGATAAGCACAGGCGGGGGGATCCTATCCGCGAGGGCTAATGCCAGCCCGCCGCGGGATCGATACAACTGGTGCCGCGGCCGCCCTGGCCGCGACCGGTCCGCCGGTCCCGACGGTCAGGAGCAGAGCGTGTCCCTGGACCCGGAGGAGGGCTCCCACCCCGTCCCCGACGTCGCGGTGGACGGGCCGGACGCGAACGGCGGCGACGGCCAGGGCCGGCGTACCGGTCGCGGCCGCGCCCGCACCGGCCCGGTGCCGGCCCCCGCCCCCACCCAGGAGGGTGACCCGCGTCCCGCCAGCGATGAGGTGAAGGTCATGAGCCCGACGTCCAACGGTCACGGCATCCCCGTGGGGGCCCTGGGCCTGGTCGAGACCCGGGGCCTGGTGGGCGCCATCGAGGCCGCCGACGCCATGGTCAAGGCCGCCAACGTCCGCCTCATCGGACGCGAGCAGATCGGCGGCGGGCTGGTCACCGTCATGGTCCGCGGCGACGTCGGCGCGGTGAAGGCCGCCACCGACGCCGGTGCGGTCGCCGCCGCCAAGGTCGGCGAGGTGATCTCCGTGCACGTCATCCCCCGCCCTCACGAGGAGGTGGAGGTCATCCTCGGCAGGGATGCCAACGCCGCCGCCGCCGCGAGTGCCTCCAGGTCCTGACTGCACCGGCGGGTTCGGGCGATGCGAAGGGGCGTTTTGCGGCCTCGACTAGTTGAAAGAGTGGATGCGAACCCCCATCGCGGCGCGCTACTGTCGGGCACCCCGATCACGTTTCACGCGTTTCGCGTCCCCTGAGGTCCTCAGCGATGTCTGAAAGTGTGACAACGATGTGCCGCCCCGGGGGCGAGGAGGTGGCCTCAAACGGCCACGGCGGCGGCCGGCGCCCCGAGCCCGGCGACCGTGTCCTCGCCCTCGTCTCCCGGCTGCGCCAGGCCGCGCCGGGCTCCCAGCCGGAGCTGGCCGCGCTGGTCGCCGAGGTGACCCCGGAGGCGCTCGGCGCCACCGCGGCGGTGCTGCTGGGACGGAGCGCTCGGGGCTGGTGCCCGCTGGAGGGCTCGCGCCGCACCTCCGGCCAGGCGGTCGTGCCCGAGCCGCGGCTGCTCGACAGCGTCGCCGGCGACCGCAGCCAGTGGTACGACGGCGGCCACGCCCTGCTGCTGCCGGTGCGCGCCGGCACCGTGATGCTGCTGCTCACCGGGCTCGAGGGCGGGCTGCCCGGCTTCGAGGACGCGGCCACGGTGCTGACCATGGCCATCGACCTGATGCTTCGGGCGATCGAGCAGCGCGAGGTGGTGTGCCGCACCCGCGAGGAGGTGTCGGCGCTCCAGCAGGTGGCCACCGAGATCCTCTCGGTGCGCGACAGCGCCGAGGTGCTTCTCTCCATCACCCACACCGCCCACCGGCTGCTCAACTCGGATATCGCCGGGGTCTTCCTCCGCGAGGGCGACGACATGGTGATGCAGAGCTGCGTCGGCAACCGCCGCATCGAGACCGCCCGGCTGCGCATGACCCGCGGCCAGGGCCTCGCCGGCCGGGTGCTGCAGACCGGGCAGCCGGTGCAGGTCGACGACTACGTGCACGCCGAGGTGATCAGCGGCGACTTCATCCCGCTGGCGCAGATGGAGGCGGTGCGCTCCGCGCTCGGCGCCCCGCTCACCGTCCGCGGCGAGATCATCGGTGTGCTCGAGGTGTGGCGGCGCCGGCGCTCGGTGTTCACCCCCCACGAGGTCCGCCGCCTCGTCGCCATGGCCAGCCTGGTCACCATCGCCATCGAGAACGCGCGCCTCAACGACGCCCAGGCAACCAGCATGCGTCACCTCGAGGCCGCCTACGCCTCCCTGGAGCGCCAGGTGGACACGCTGCGCCAGTCGACGATGACCCAGCGCGTGCTCATCCAGCTGCTGCTCGAGGGCGAGGGGCTGGCCGCGATCGCCCGCACCATGTCCACGCTGACCGGCGGGCGGGTCGCGATCCTCTCCAACACCCTGGACACGCTCGCCAGCCACCCCCACGACCTCGACCTCACCGCGGTGCGCGCCGAGCTGCGCCGGGTGAAGCGCGACCGCAACAGCTCCGGGCTCACCACCCTCAAGCTGCGCGACGACAACTGCTGGCTGTCGGTGCAGGGCATCCAGGCGGCGGGCGAATCGTTCGGCTGCGTGTGCCTGATCAGCGACGAGCCCCCCGGCGACGCGCTGGAGATCGCGGTCGGCCAGGCGGCGCTGGTGGGCGCGCTCCACCAGCTCGAGCAGCGCGCCGCCGACGAGGCCCGCGCCGACGCCCGCGACGAGATCGTCTGGGACCTGCTCCACGGCTCCAACGAGTACCAGCGCGCCGCCGCCAGCCGCGCCGAGCGGATGCACATCGACCTGCGCCGCCCCCACCGCGTCTTCTGCTGTCAGCTGCAGCGCATCGAGGCCATCGCCCGTCTCGAGGGCATGGACACGGCGCGCACGGACCGGCTGCGCCACGAGGTGCGCGCGGTGGTGCAGAGGGTCTGCGCCGAGAGCGGCAGCCCCGACCTGGTGAGCCTGCGCGGCAACGACATCGTCGCCGTCGCGCCCTGCCTCGACAGTGCCGCCGCCCGCGCCCTCGCCGAGGCGGCGACCGCGCAGATGACCGCCCTGCTCCCCGGCCTGGTGACGCTGTGGGGGGTGAGCCGTCCCCACGACAGCCCCTTCGAGTACCGGGTCGCCTACAAGGAGGCGTCGATCGCGCTGCAGGCGGCCAGCCGCCTCGGCGGCCAGAACCGCACCTCGATCTTCGACGAGCTCGGGGTGGTGCGGCTGCTGCTCGCCCCCAGCGACCAGCCCGACCTCGCCGAGTACGTCGACGAGGTGCTCGGGCCGGTCATCGAGTACGACCGCCGGCGCGGCACCTCGCTGATCAAGACACTGCGCGCCTACCTCGAGTCCGACTGCTCGCTGAGCATCGCCGCCCGCGGGCTCTTCGTGCACCACAAGACGCTGCGCTACCGCATCGACCGCATCCAGGAGCTGACCGGCCTCGACCTGCGCCACAACGAGGACCGCTTCCGCGCCGACCTCGCCCTCCGCATCCTCGAGGTGCCGGCGCTCCGCGATGCCCCGGTGGCGGAGTCGCAGGCCCGCACCCGGTGAGCTGAGGGCTGCGGCCCCGCCCTCTCCCAGCACATGGGTGCATTTCATGATAGGCTCGCTGTCATGTGATCGACCCTGCGTGGAGGACGGAGCGATGGGCGACGAGAAGCCAGGAGTGACCCCGGACGCCGACGTCGAGGAGGAGGCTCCGGACGAGGGGACGACCGGGGCCGGACGTCCCGCGGGGGATTCCTCCCAGGAGGGCTACTCCTCCACCAAG
>DASXNK010000083.1 GCA_036495095.1 Candidatus Dormiibacterota bacterium
GTGCTGGCGCTGGCCCCGACCCTGGCCGCCCTCGCCGCCTGCTGGCTGCTCGGCGACCGCGCCCGCCGCCGCCCCGACCTGCTCGAGCCCGCGCTCGCCGGGGCCACCGCGCTCTCGCTCCTCGCCGCCCCCCACCTGCTCATCCACGACCTCGTGCTCCTGGCGCCGGCGCTGGTGTGGACCGTGGCCTGGGCCTCCGGGCTCCCCGGCACCGAGCGGAGGCTGGTGGTGTGCGGCTGGCTGCTGCTCAACCTCGCCGTCCTCCTCGACTGGGGAAAGGGCGATCCCGGCCTCCCCGGCCGCCTGGTCCCCCTGGTGCTGATCGCCGCCGGGGTTGCCGCCGCCCGGGCCTGCGGGGTGGGCCTCCGCCTCCCCCGCCGCGCCGCCGCCGTGGCCAGCCCCTCCCCCGGAGGCTGACCGCCTCTCCGACACGGGGGCTTCACGGCGGCGGTCCCTCCGGGCAGACTCCTCCCGAGCATGACCGCCCAGGGTTACCTGTTCGACCAGGGCTGGACGCTCGAGCGCTCCCGCCTCGCCGGTCTCGAGGCGGCGCTCGACGCCGGCACCCGCCACCACCTCACCGAGGCGGAGCTCGAGG
Organism: Candidatus Dormiibacterota bacterium; assembly: GCA_036495095.1. Lineage (NCBI taxonomy): Bacteria > Bacillati > Candidatus Dormiibacterota > Candidatus Dormiibacterota bacterium. The sequence continues at coordinate 599 of DASXNK010000083.1, forward strand.
AGGCGCTCGCGCCGCTCACCGACCCGCGATCCGCCGTGCTATGCCGATGACCGTCGCCGCCTGGGGCCACCGGCCGGCATGAGCATCGGGATCCTTCCGCTCTGCCCCTTCAGCCGGTCGCGGATCGATCCCACGAGGTGCCCCGGCTACCAGCCGCGGCCGCTGTCGACGGCGCCGCTGTGGCCCGCCACCGCCGAGCTGCTGCCCGCCGAGGCCTGCGACCACCTCCGCAGCGAGCAGCGGGCCCGCGGCTACGTGCCCACCTGCGGCCGCGCCTCGGGGCTGCCGCTCACCGAGGCCGCCTTCAGCGAGCTGCGCCGGGCGGCGCGTCAGTCGACGCCGGGCACCGGCAACGGCGTGGGCGGGTCGGTCGAGTAGTCGTAGAAGCCACGCCCGCTCTTGCGGCCGCGACGGCCCTCGGCGATGAGCTGGGCGAGGACGTCGACGGTGGCCAGGTCGCCGGGGGCGCCGGAGCTCTGGTAGCGGTCGCGGCGGACGTCGTGGACGGTGTCGAGCCCGCTGAAGTCGGCGAGCTGGAAGGGCCCCATCCGCCAGTTCAGGCCCAGCCGCGCCGCGACGTCGATGTCGGCGGGGGTGGCGACGCCGCCGGCGAGGAGGGTGAAGGCCTCGCGCGACGCCGCCCCGAGGATGCGGTTGACGACGAAGCCGTCGATCTCCTTCTCGATCAGCACCGGGGCCCGGCCCATCCGGCGGCTCCACTCCACCGCGCGGCGGGCGGTGCTCTCGGCGGTGTGCGGTCCGCGCACCACCTCGCACACGTCCATCACCAGCACCGGGTGGAAGAAGTGCATGTTGCAGCAGAGCTCGGGACGGCCGGTCGCGTCGGCCAGCCGGGAGCTCACGATGTTGCTGGAGTTGGTGGCGATGCCGGCATGGGGGGGAAGGTGGCGATCGAGCTCGGAGAAGGCGGCGCGCTTGGGCTCGAGCTGCTCGAGCACGGCCTCGATCGCCCAGTCGCACCGCCCCGCGGCGGCGGGGAGGTCGTCGGTCGCGGTGACCCGCGCCAGCGCCGCCTCGGCGTCGGCTGCCTCCATCCGGCCCCGGGCGACGCGGCTCTCGAGCAGCCGGCGGTTCTGCTCGACGGCGCGGCCGAGCTGGTCGGTGGAGATGTCGACGAGGTCGACCTCAACCCCGCACAGCGCCGCCTGCTGGGCGATCTGCGATCCCATGGTGCCCGCCCCGAGCACCAGCAGCCTCTCGTCGGACACGGCTCCCGGCCTCCCTGTGGACGGTCCTACACGACCGAGAACAACCGGGTGACCCGGTTGAGCGTCGCCAGGTGGCGGATACCCTGGATGCGCAGCCTCCCCGTGGCCATCGCCTGGAGCACCGCGCGACCCGCGGGGTCGACATAGTTGGGCAGTCCCATGGCGCCGATGCGCACCTGGCTGAGCCCCATCAGCGTCGCCGAGTCGGTGCGCAGCCGCAGCCGCGGCTTCCCCACCGCGCCCTCGAGGACGGTGCAGGTGTCGCCCTCGAAGCTCAGCGTCACCGCCGAGCCGAGGTCGGTGATGTCGAACACCACCGAGGCGTTGACGGTGCGGAAGTCGCGGTACTTCTCGGGATGGCGCTCGACGTTCTGGGCGAGCAGGGTGCCGAGCATGTTCGCCAGCCCGCTCGCCTCGTCGCCGGACGCCAGCACCACCTCAGGCATGGGCGACAGCAGCCATCGCGCACACGTCCTCCTGCCACCCGCCGTCGACCCCCACGCTCGCGCGCGTGGGGCCGCCGAAGTGTAATGTAGGCGCCGCCCGATCGGTCAACTTCGCCAACGTTCTCACCGGCCGCAAGGGTTGGAGGGTTTCGCCGTCCTACCTGGTGGCATGCCCCCAGCTCTCCGCCTCCGCCGTCCTCGCGCGGGCAGGCTCCTCATGGCCCTCGGGGCCACGGGCGCAGCCGTCGCCGGGATCCTCGCCGTCACCACGGCGGGCGCCAGTCCGCCCGCGACCCGCACCGGCCGGCATGCGCAGGCGACGCCGTCCGCCGCCCAGCAGCTCACCGCGGCGGGGGGCGCCAACGCCCACGTCCTGAGCCTGCGTCCCCGGCTCGCCGACGGCTCGGTGCTCGGCCAGGTGCGGCTGCCCCGGATCGCCGCGCCGGTGAACCTGATCGAGGGCCTCGGCGAGAACCCCGACGAGGTCGGCCACGACGCCCGCACCGGCTACCCCGGAGAGCCGCGCTCGATGCTGCTGGTCGGCGGCGGCGCGCTGCTGGTGCCGACCCCCGCGGTCGGCGACAGCATCCACGTCGACACCTCGTACGGCGGCTTCCAGTACCAGGTGAGCTCGGTGCACCCCACCACCCCGGGCGCCGACCTCGGCCCCGACGCCCCCGACCTCCGGTTCGTGTACCACAGCGGCGGCGGCCTCGCGGTGATCGTCGCCGACCTCGTCCCCGGCGATCCCAACAGCGCCGCGGAGCTCGCCCAGGAGATCGCGGTCACCCGGGCGGAGCGCACCGCGGAGGCCGAGGCGGTCGCCTCCGGGGGCACCGTCCAGCTCGCCCCCGGCCACCTCTACCCGCCGGTCACCGGGCCGATCACCCAGCTCTTCGGCCCGGTCGACTACTCGTTCGAGTTCCCCTTCACCTACCAGGGGGTCTACTACCCCCACTTCCACACCGGCCTCGACCTCGGGGTGGGCACGGGCACGGCGGTCCGCGCCGCGAGCGCGGGCACGGTGGTGCTGGCCACCACCAACACCGGGCCCGACGGCAAGCCGGTGGGCTTCGGCACCTATGTGCTCATCTACCACGGCGGCAACCTCTTCACCCTCTACGGCCACCTCTCCCAGCTCGGGGTCACCGCCGGCCAGAGGGTCGCCACCGGCCAGGTCATCGGCCTCAGCGGCAGCACCGGCAACAGCACCGGGCCCCACCTCCACTTCGAGGTGCGCCAGGGACAGATGCCGGTCGACCCCCTGCCCCTGATCCGCTGACGCGTCGGCGCAGACAGCCTGGTCCCTACAATCCGGCGGCGTGTTCGTCGCCGGCCTCCGCACCATCGACCGTGTCCGCGGCGGCGGCTGGCTCGACTGCCCCAACTGCCACGAGCACGCCGCCCAGGACGTGGTCGACGAGATGCGCTTCCTCGGGCTCCTGGCCTACCGGCTCACCCCGGTGGGCCGCCGCCGCGTCCTGGTCTGCCGGCGCTGCCAGTTCCGGCGGCCGGCGACCCCGGAGGAGATGGGCCGGCTCAGCACCGGTGGCGGCCGCCTCCAGCGCGCCTGGCTGGTGCCGATCGGGCTGCTGCCCTTCGCCGTCGTGGGCGCCGTCGCGCTCGTCCTCGCCACCCGCCACCCGGCGGGCATCGAGGACACGCTGACGTTCACGACCGACACCGCCCAGCCGGTGGCGCCGATCAGCCTGCGGCGGCCGCTGTCCTGGAACGCCTCCCCGAACACCGACGGCATCCCGCCCGACTACACCGTCAGCGACCCCACCCAGCGGATGGTCGTCCGGCTGCGCCGGATCACCGACAGCGGCAGCCTCGCCCAGCTGCTCACCCAGCACTACACCGACGACAACGGCATCAACGACACCGGCGTGCCCGAGAGCCTGCCCGCGGCCACCGCGCTGCAGATCGCCGGTGTCCCGGCCGCGAAGGTCAGCTTCTCGTACACCAGCACCGGCGAGCCGGCGCACACCACCTTCATCGCCCTCTTCCACGACGGCATCGGCTACACCCTCACCTACATCGCGAAGGGGACGGCGCAGTTCACCACCCTCGACCAGCTGGCCGACACCGTGGACCGGAGCATCAGCTTCACCGGCACCGAGACCCCGGCGCCCTGTCCCAGCGCCAGCCCCTCGGCGAGCCCGAGCCCGGCGGCGACGGCCACCCCGGGCGGGTCGCCGTCCCCGACGCTGCCCGCGGTGGCGAGGTCGCCGCAGCCCTGCACCGGCGGGCTGAGCTCGGCGACCCCGTCCGCCAGCCCGCACTGAGCCTCAGGCCTCCTCGACCGCCGCCACCGCGTCCCTGGTCGGCTCCTCCGGCCGGGCGAGCGCCGCGGCCACGTAGACGGAGATGTCGTCGACCTGGAGGCGGTCGCCGAGCGACTCCGAGGAGATCCCCTCGTCGAACATCGCCAGGCAGAAGGGGCAGGCGGTGGCGACCCGGCTCGCCTTGGTCTCGACCGCCTGCTCCACCCGGCGGTGGTTGACCCGGGGCTGCCCCTCCTCCATCCACATCCGCCCGCCGCCGGCGCCGCAGCACATCCCCTCGCTGCGGCTGCGCGCCATCTCCACCAGCTTCAGCCCGGGGATCTTCTCGAGGATGTCCCGGGGCGGGGCGAAGATGTCGTTCCAGCGGCCCAGGTAGCAGGAGTCGTGGTAGGTCACGGTCTCGTCCAGCGGATGGGTCAGGGTGATCCGCCCGGACTCGAGCAGGTCGCGGATGAGCTGGCTGTGGTGGATGACCTGGTAGTGGCCGCCGAAGTTCGGGTACTCGTTGGTGAAGGTGTTGAAGCAGTGGGGGCAGGGGGCGATGACCTTCTTCACCCCGTACCTGGTCAGGGTCTCGACGTTCTCCCTGGCCCGCTCCTGGAAGAGGTACTCGTTGCCGATCCGGCGGGCCGGGTCGCCGGTGCAGCGCTCCTCGGTGCCGAGGATTGCGAAGTCGACGCCGGCTGCCTGGAGGATCTTCACCAGCGCGGTGCCGATGGTCTTGGCGCGGTCGTCGAAGGAGGCGGCGCAGCCCACCCAGTAGAGGTACTCGGCGTCGGGTTTGTCCTTGACGAAGCTGACGCCCAGCGACTTCGCCCAGTCCGCACGGGTCTGCTGGGACAGGCCGTAGGGGTTGGCCTGGTTCTCGATGCCGCGCAGCGCCTGCTCGGCCTGCTTGGGCATGCGCGACTCCTCGAGGACGAGGTGGCGGCGCATGTCGAGGATCTTGGGCACGTGCTCGATGAGCACCGGGCACTGGTCCATGCAGGCTCCGCAGGTGGTGCAGGACCAGAGGGTCTCGTCGAGGATGGTGCCGCCGATCAGCGGCCGCTCCTCGCCGCCGGCCCTCGTCACCGCCGCGGCCACCTGGTCGGGGCTGAGCCAGGATGGCTGGAAGTGCCCGGGCAGGGCGCCCTCGCCGCGGCCGTCCTCCTCGGTCACCCACATCCCGCCCTCGATCTGGTGGGCGCGGTGGGTGGTGGCGGCATAGCCCCCGGCGAGCTTCTCGTAGGCGTGGTCGCGCAGGTCGGTGATCAGCGTCTTCGGCGACAGCGGCTTGCCGGTGTTGAAGGCGGGACAGTGGGTCTGGCAGCGGCCGCACTCGGTGCAGGTGTAGAGGTCGAGCACGTCCTTCCAGGAGAAATGCTCGAGCTTGCTGGCGCCGAAGTGCTCGATGTCCGGGGCCTCGAAGTCGGGGGTGGGCAGGCCGCCCTTGGGTCCGAGGTTGAGGAAGAACACGTTCGGGGTCGAGGTGATGATGTGGAGGTGCTTGCTGAAACCGAGGTAGACGAGGAAGCCGAGCACCAGCGTCAGGTGGGCCCAGAAGAAGACGCCGTGGAGCACCTCGAGGCTCCGGCTGCCCGACCCGAGCGGGTCGAAGAGCCGCGACAGCGCCGACGCGAACGGCCGCCAGGCGGCGACCGCCTCCGGGGGACTGCCCTCGGCGATCTTGGTGGCGTAGTCGAGCTGCATCGCGGTGAGCAGCGTCCCGATCCAGACCAGGATGAGCACCGCGTCACGGGTGTGGCTGCCGCGGAAGCGGATCGGGCGGACGATCAGCCGGTTGATCAGCGCCATCACCACCCCGGTCAGAGCCAGGGTGCAGAAGAGGTCCTGGAGGAAGGCGATCGCCCCCGAGCCGGGCACGTCGTCGAAGTGGAAGCCCAGCCAGAGCGCCTCGACCATCGCCTGGACGATGGCGGTGAGCAGCACCACGAAGCCCCAGAAGATGAGCGCGTGCATGATCCCGGCGTAGGGCCAGCGGAGCAGCCGCGCCTGGGCGAGGACGTAGACGCCGACGGCCTTGAGCCGCCTGCCGATGTGGTCGAGGCGCGGGTCGGGGCGCTGCGCCGAGCGCATCAGCCCGACCAGCTTCCGCCACCGGATCGTGCTGAGGTAGACGGCGGCGCCGAGCAGCAGGACGAGTGCGAGTGGACTCAGGACGGCCGTCACCGCGGCAACCTCCGGCGTGATGGAATCGGCGGGATTATAGGAATCCGGCCCTCAGCGACCGGTCCAGGTGGGCTGCCGCTTCTCGAGGAACGCGCCCACCCCCTCGCGGGCGTCGGCGGTCTCGAAGAGCGCCGCGAACTCGCGCCGTTCGACCTCCAGGGCGTCGGCGATGGGCAGGGGCATGCCCTCCAGCACGGCGCGCTTGGTGGCGGCCACCGCCAACGGCGCCTTGCCGGCGAGCTTCTCCGCGAGCGCCAGCGCGGTGGGGATCAGCTCGGTGCCGTCGACAACCTGGGAGACCAGGCCGATGGAGAGCGCGGTCTCGGCGTCGACCGGGTCGCCGGAGAGCAGCAGCGGCATCGCCCGGCCCTGCCCGATCACCCGGACCAGCCGCTGGGTGCCGCCCCAGCCGGGGATGATCCCGAGGTTGATCTCGGGCTGTCCCAGGCGGGCGGTGCGGGCGGCGATGCGGATGTCGCAGGCGAGGGCGATCTCGCAGCCACCGCCGAGGGCGATGCCGTTGACGGCGGCGATGCTGACCAGCGGCGAGCGCTCGATCTCCAGGGTGAGCTGCTGGCCGCCCTCCGCCACCGAGCCGCCGGCGCTGGGGAACTCGCTGACGTCGGCCCCGGCGGCGAAGAACCGGCCGCCCGCGCCGGTGATCACCATCGCCCGCACCCCGCCGTCGCCGGAGGCGGAGGCGACGGCGCCGCGGAGGCCCTCGATCACCGCCCGGCCGATCGCGTTGGCCGGCGGGTGGTCGATGGTGATGAGGGCCACCCTGCCCTCGATCTGGACCGAGACCGGATCGGACACCTCACATCTCCCGTGGATCGGTGGTTCGGTGCCGTAGCCTAGAGACCGTGACCACGCCCGCGCCCTCGCCGGCGATCCCGGCCCCGCTGCCGCCGCTCCCCGACCCGATCGACCCCGCGGCGCTGCGCGAGCTCGACGAGGCCACTCTCGAGGCCGCCGCCGCCGCGCTCACCGCCGCCGAGCGTGCCACCCAGCAGGCGATGGCGCCCTACGAGCGCCAGCTCCGCGAGCTGCGGGCGCGGCGGGCCGAGCTCGGCACCGAGCTCCGCCGTCGCGAGCGCGCCCAGCGCCACGCCCAGCGCATCGAGGTGCGCCGCCAGGCGGGCAGCGGCGAGATGCCCACCCTGGCCGACGCGCTCGCCGCCGCCGAGGCGTCGCTGCCCGCCGACCGGCCGCTGCGGGAGGTGCGCGCCTTCCTCACCAGCGGCGGCGAGGTCGGCTTCGGCTACCCCAACAAGCCCGGATTCATCGGCTTCACCGACGGCCGCCGCAGCGCCCAGGCGGGCACCTACGGCGAGGCGAGGCGGCTCTGGGGCGAGGGCTGGGAGCCGGGTGCACCGGGGGTGCCGGGGGTGCGGGTCCACCTCGTCGGGACCCGGATCGAGAAGGTGGTGGCCCCCGACGGGGTCGTGGTCGCGACCGGCGAGAGTGGCACCGAGGCGGCGCCGGAGTCGTGAGAACCGTGCCCTCTACCTCCAATTGCAGGCGATTAAGGCCAAAAGCGTAATACCGCGCCGGTCCCGGTTGTCAGACTGTTCAGGTGCCCGTTCCCTCGGGCAGGCGGACATGGTCGCAGGAGGTCGGCGTGGGCGTGGGCCCCTCCGCTCAGGACGGTATCCGGGGATCCGGGGAGACCGTCGACGGCTTCCGTCGATGCCTGCGCCCGAGCCAGTGCCCGTACGCCCAGGCGGGCCCGCTTCCGGTGGCCGCGCCCGAGGTCTGGGGGGCCACGCTCGCGGAGCTGCTCCCCGGTGATCCCGACCTCGCCTGGGAGATCGCCGACCTGCTGATCGCCGAGGGCGTGCTCGTCGACGACGAGTTCACCGAGGCCGACCTGCTGCTCTAGGTCGAGGTCAGAGCTTCTCGAAGCGCTCGACGTCGACCACGAAGACGGTGGCGCCGCCGACCTCGACCTCGACCGGGAAGGGCACGAAGAACTCGGCCGGTTCGGCGAGCGGCGAGACCGGGTTCATGTACTCGCTGCGCTGCCGGGCGTGGCGGCGGAGCAGCTCGACGACCTCGTCGACCCGGGGGTCGTCGACCCCGGTGATCAGGGTGGCGTTGCCCTTCTGGAGGAAGCCCCCGGAGGTGGTGAAGCGGGTGCAGACGAAGCCGGCGTCGCTGAGCGCGTCGCTGCAGGGACCGGCGTCGTCGGAGTGGATGACGGCGATGACCAGCTTCACGGGGTGCTCAGGCGGAGGGACGGCCGGTCGGCGCCAGTCCGCCGACCTCGGCGAGCCGCTCGGCGGCGACCGCCCAGATACGCTGCGAGACCACCACCGCAGGGCGCTCGGCGTCGACCACCACGATGCGCTCCGGCTCGGCCTCGGCGAGCTCGCGGAAGGTGCGGTGGACGGCGGCGTGGAACGCCTCGGGCGAGAGCTCCATGCGGTCGAGGGGCAGCTGGCCGGCCCGGCGCCGGCTCTCGGCGGCGGCTGGGGGGAGGTCGAGCAGGAGGGTCAGATCCGGCCAGACGTCACCGCAGGCGGCGCGATGGAGGGCCCGCAGCGACCGGGGGTCGAGCCCGCGGCCGCCGCCCTGGTAGGCGAGCGTGGAGTCGACGTAGCGGTCGGCGATGACCACGTTGCCCCGCATCAGCGCGGGCAGCACGGTCTCGGCGAGCAGCTGGGCCCGGGCGGAGACGAAGAGGAGCGCCTCTGCCCAGGGGTCGAGGGGCGCCGCGACCGGCCGCAGCAGCAGGCGGCGGATCAGCTCACCGACCGCGGTCTCGCCGGGCTCGCGGACGGTGAGCACCTCGTGCCCGTCGCTGCGCAGCGCCCCCGCGAGGGCGGCGACCTGGGTGCTCTTGCCGGCGCCGTCCACCCCCTCGAAGGAGATGAAGAACCCCGGCCAGTCGCTGTCCCGCGTGGGGACTCCCCCCGCACCCTCCTGTCCCCGCGGGGGGAGGAGTCTCCCCGTGCCCTCCTTCTCCGGGGGGATACCCCCCGCACCCCCCTGTTCGGGTCTGTCCCCCTCGGACTCCACGCCGGCCCTAGACCTCGTCGCCGGGGCCGAGGATGCGCAGACGCCGGTTGGGCTCGCTGCCGGTGCTCCGGGCGGTGAGCTCGTGCTGCTCGACGAGCTTGTGCTGGAGCCGGCGGACGTAGGCGTTCTGGGGCGCCAGCTCCACCGTCTGGTGGGTCTGGAGCACCCGGTTGATCGCCTCGGTGGCCTCCTGGAGGGCGACCTCGGTGGGATCGCCCACGTCGACCCCGTAGACCCGGGCGAGCGCGCCCTTGATCTGGGCGACGGTGTTGCTCCGGAGCACCTGGATGGGGATCCCGGTCGACTCGGCGGCACGCACCGGCGAGTCCTTGCGGCGGTAGTAGTTCTTCAGGGTGAGCACGGTGTCGGCGTCGTCGACGTGGTGCTGGATCCGCACCGGCAGGCGCAGCTCGCGCACCGCCTGCTCCAGGTAGGTTCTGGACACCCCGTACGGGAAGACCGACAGCGTCTGGTTGGGCCGGGGACCGCGGACCGCCAGCAGCTCGCGCTCGCGGCCCTCGTGGGCGAGGGCGAAGGGGTCGGCCTCGAGGGTGCGCAGCGAGCGCCGCGGCCGCAGGAAGGCCTCCTGCTCGCGGTCACGATCGCGGTCCCGGCGGCTCCGGCCGCCGCCGAAGGGCGCCGGCGCCGTCTCGGGGAAGACCCCGGGGACCGGGGCGGCGGTGTCGATCCGGCTGACGATCTGACCGCTCTCGCCGCGCAGCCGCAGCTCGGCGGGCTTGGCCCGGCCGCGGAGCGCCTCGTCGACGGTCTCGTCGAGGGGCATGTGGACGACCACCTTGTCGCGCTCGCGGATCTCCACCAGCACGTCGAAGGTGGGCGGCGCCTTGCGCTCGAGGACGCTCTTCTGGGTGCCGCGGCGGCGCGCCTCCTCGTCGCTGAGGGTCACCGTCTGGATGCCGCCGAGGAGGTCGTTCAGGGTGGGGTTGACGAGCAGGTTGTCGAGGCTCGAGCCGTGGGCGGTGCCCACCAGCTGGACCCCCCGCTCGGCGATGGTGCGCGCCGCCACCGCCTCCAGCTCGGTGCCGATCTCGTCGATCACGATGACCTGGGGCATGTGGTTCTCCACCGCCTCGATCATCACCGCGTGCTGCATCGCCGGGGTGGCCACCTGCATCCGCCGGGCGCGGCCGATGCCGGGATGGGGGATGTCGCCGTCACCGGCGATCTCGTTCGAGGTGTCGACGATGACCACCCGCTTGCCGCACTCGTCGCTGAGCACACGGGCGCACTCGCGGAGCATCGTGGTCTTGCCGATGCCGGGCGCCCCGAGGAGCAGGATCGACCGGCCGCCGACGACGATGTCCTTGATGATGTCGATGGTGCCGGTGACCGCCCGGCCGACCCGGCAGGTGAGACCCACGATCTCCCGGGAGCGGTTGCGGATCGCGCTGATGCGGTGCAGGGTGCGCTCGATCCCGGCCCGGTTGTCGTCACCGAAGGCGCCAACCCGGTTGACCACATACTCGAGATCCTCGCGGGTCACCTGGACGCGGTCGAGAACGATCTCGCCGGCGTCGAAGCGAGCCTCGGGCTCCCGGCCGAGGTCGAGCACGATCTCGAGCAGCTCACCGCGGGTGTCGGGGAGCTGACGAGCGGCCTCGGCGATGCGGGGCGGGAGGGCGTCGAAGAGCTGCTGCAGCTCCTCGTTCCAGGCTGGGCCGTAGGGCGTCATGCGAGCGATGATGGCGAACTCCTCGGCTGTGGGGCGTTGGTGAGGACGCGGAGCGGTACTCGGGACATTCCACCGGCACTGTGGACCATGCCCGCGGGGACCAGGACGGGCTTGCTCTCGCGCCGAGCGCGAGCGGGGACACGCATCTTGATGGCGAGGTCGCGGACCAGCAGGAGCTGGGTTCCGTAGATCGCGAATCCGCGGCGCTGCAGGCTGCGGATCAGCTCGGAGTCGTAGTGGCGCAGGGCGCACGACACCGGGCCGGGCGGCACCTGGGCGAGCGCGGCGTCGACGAAGTCCTCGCGGAGGCCGGGGTCGCTGCCGTCGCAGAGCAGGGCGATCAGCGAGGGGCGCACCGGGGTGGCCGCGCGCACCCCCACCCAGGCCTCGATGCCGAGCCGCTCGACGACCATGTGGCGGACGTCGTCGCGGCCGATGCGGGCCATCCATCCCTGCTGGAAGGAGGCCTGCCAGGCCTTGAGCGACGGTCCCTCGACGTTGGCGACGTGCGAGGGGGTGGTGCGGAGGTAGAGGAGGTGGATGCCGCCGCGATCGTCGCCTCGCGCCGGTCGCAGCAGCCCGGCCGCCCGCCCGGCGAGCGCCGGCGGCGAGGCCGCGGGGTCGTCGCGGTAGAGGATCTGCTCGGTGGCGTACTGGGAGAAGCCCTCCTCGAGGAAGAGCCCGACCACGGGATGGTGGAGCGGCAGCCGCACCGAGAAGCGGGTCACGCCGTGCTGCATCCCCTGGTTGACCAGGTGGGTGAGCAGCCGCTCGCCGGCCTCGTGGATGCGGCCCTCGGCGACCGCGCAGAGGTTGATGACGTGCCACGCCTTGGGCTGGCCCGGCACCCCGTTGGCCTGGATGAAGCCGACGATCTCGCCATCGTCGTCCTCGACGACGAGGAGGGTCGCGGAGGGCTCGGCGGTGGGCACCAGCGAGGACAGGGTCCGGCTCACCGCATGCCAGAGCCGCAGCAGGGTGGCGTGGGGCACCGGGCTGTCACCGGGCGAGAGCGGCGGCGCGGCGGACGCGTCGTGCTCGCCGGCGGAGGACCGGCGGTAGATCTCCTCGACCCGGTCGAGGTCGCGAAAGCTGGCGCTGCGGACGTTCATGGACACGGCGCCATCCGGAGGCGGCCCGACGAGCCCCGGCCGCCGGCGACGTGAAAGACCGCCAGGGGGGCGGCACGAGGGGCGACGTCAGGCAACCTGGCGCAGTTCAGCCTCTTTCCGGCGGGAGCCTGCGGGCCCGGATGTCACGTACAGAGTCTACCGCGATGGCGGCGAAACGGCATGCAGACGTTCGATGAAAAGTCGGTGGAAGCGGTTGTCACCGCTGATCTCCGGGTGGAAGGCGAGGGCGAGGTGCGGCCCGAGCTCGAGGGCGACCGGCCGGCCCTCGTGCTCGGCGAGAACCCTGCCCCCCTCCCCCACCCGCTCCACCGTGGGGGCACGGATGAAGACGCCGGGAAACGGCGGCTCGCCCAGCTCGGCCACCTCCAGCGCCGCCTCGAAGGAGTCGACCTGGCGGCCGTAGCCGTTGCGGCGCACGTCGAGATCGAGGACCCCGAGGGCGAGCTGGTCGGGGCGCCCGTCGAGGATGCGGCGGCTGAGCAGGATCATCCCGGCGCAGGTGGCCAGGCAGGGCAGCCCGTGCTCGAGCCGCCGGCGCAGCGGCTCCTCCAGCCCGAAGGCGCGGATCAGCCGGCTGAGCGTGGTCGACTCGCCGCCGGGGATGGCCAGGGCGTCGACCGCGTCGAGCTCGGCGGCGGTGCGGACGCCGGTGGTCCGCGCCCCGGATGCCTCCAGCGCCGCCCGGTGCTCGCGGACGTCTCCCTGCAGGGCCAGCACGCCGACCATGGGACCCGCGGGCTGGGAGGGACGGGAGGAGTCCTCAGGCACTCCCGACGAGTGTACCCGGGGCGCCCCGGACCGCCCCCACGTGGACGCGAGGGCGGCGGAGGGCGGCGGCGACGGCGCCGCCCACCACGACCAGGGCCAGAGCGTGGGTGGCCGCACCGGGGGAGGCCGCCTCGAGCAGGTCGGCGACGAGGACCGCGGCCGAGGCCGCGATCGCCGCCTCGGGACGGCGCCGGGCGAGCAGGACGACGAGCGGGGCGAGCAGCATCAGGTCGGTCGCGAAGGCGTGGGGCGCGGCCAGCAGCGAGAGCGCCAGGCCGGTCGCGACCGCCAGGGCCGGGTCGGCCCGCAGCCGGGAGCGCAGCCGCCAGAGGAGGGTGACGGCGCCGAGGCCGCAGATCACCGCGACCGGGAAGGCGACACCGGTGTGCCCGGTGAGCTGGACGATCAGCCCGGGCACACCCACGGTCTTCCCGCTGTCGCCGACGTCCATGCTGACGTTGGAGCGGTACCACTCCCCCACGCCCCCGGCACCGACGATGGCGAGGGTCGAGGCCACCCAGACCCCGGCACCGAGGAGGAGCCCGACCAGGATCCGGCGGTGACCGGCGACGAGCAGGGCCGGGACCAGCAACCACGCCAGCTGCGGTTTGACGAGGAGGAGGGAGAGCACCGCCCCGGCGGCGAGGCGGTCGCCGCGACCGAGGAGCACCACCGCCGCGGCGGCGGCGAGGACGAGGAGCGGGTCCCACTGGATGTAGGTGAAGGCCGCCAGCCCGGGCGCGACGGTCACCGCGCACGCGGCGATCAGCACCCGCCGCGCCGGCGGCAGCGAGGGGAGCAGGCGGCTCAGCAGCAGCGCCGCCACCACAACGGCGAGGAGCGACACCGTGAGGAAGAGCGCCGCGCCGGTGCTCAGCGGCAGGGCGGCGACCGGCCGCAGGAGCTCGGCCGCCAGGGGTGGGTTCGCGTACGGGATCACCCCGTTGTCGGGCGGGTGGCCGAGCAGCCCGATCTCCGCCCGCGCCTCGGTGGGAAGGCAGTAGACGCACCGCGAGCCGGCGTTCAGGACGCGCCCGGCGGTGGCGAAGGCGACGTAGTCGGTGTGCTCGACGAAACGCCAGCCGCGCACCGCCTGGGCGACCGCGTCAGCGCCGCCGAGCACCGCCAGCGCCATGCCGGCGCGCCACCAGCCACGGCTGCCGATCGCTGCCCCGCCCCTCTCCACAGTGGTCACCCGGGCAGTCTAGGCAGGGTGCGGCGGGCCTACGGGCCAGACGATCCACCCGTCACCCCGACGCGACAGGACCTCACCAGCCGCGGGCGGCGAGCAGCTCCCCGCGCGGCAGGGTGGCGACGTCGAGGCCGCGCATCGCCCGTCCGAGCCCCGCGCTCACCTCCGCGATCACCTCCGGCCGGTCGTGATACGTGGTCGCGGCGACGATCGCCCTGGCGTAGCCGAGGGGCTCCTCGCTCTTGAAGATGCCGCTGCCGACGAAGTTGCCCTCGGCCCCGAGCTGCATCATCAGGGCGGCGTCGGCGGGGGTGGCGATGCCCCCCGCGGAGAAGTTGACGACCGGGAGCTTCCCGGTGCGGGCGATCTCGGCGACGAGCTCGTACGGAGCCTGGAGCCGCTTGGCCTCGGCCATCAGCTCGTCGGAGCGCAGCGCCCCCAGCCTGCGGATGCCGGACTGGAGCGCGCGCATGTGGCGCACCGCCTCGACCACGTTGCCGGTGCCCGCCTCACCCTTGGTGCGGATCATCGCCGCCCCCTCGCCGATGCGCCGCAGCGCCTCGCCGAGGTCGCGCGCACCGCAGACGAAGGGGACGGTGAAGCCCCACTTGTCGATGTGGTGCTCCTCGTCGGCGGGGGTGAGCACCTCGGACTCGTCGACGTAGTCGACGCCGAGCGCCTCCAGCACCCTGGCCTCGACGAAGTGGCCGATCCGCGCCTTGGCCATGACCGGGATCGTGACCGCGGCGATGATGTCCCTGATCAGGGTCACGTCGCTCATCCGGGCGACGCCGCCGTCGCGGCGGATGTCGGAGGGCACCCGCTCCAGCGCCATCACCGCGACCGCGCCCGCCTCCTCGGCGATCCTCGCCTGCTCGGCGTCGACGACGTCCATGATCACGCCGCCCTTCAGCATCTCGGCGAGGCCCCGCTTGACGCGGAGGCCGCCGGTGGTGGAGGCGGTCGGGGGCGTCGAGGCCCCGTTCTCGGTGCTGCTCATCGCGCTGGCTCCCATGGCTGGCAGGCCCATCCCCCCCGACTCATGAACGGGGGCGGACGGTCCTCGGGCCATTGTAGGCGGGGTGCCTCGGACGACCGGTCGGCCCGCTGGAGCGGACTCAGCCTCCGGTGGCGACGTGGAGCCCGTTGGAGATGTTGCTGTAGAGGGCGGTGGTGCTGTGGCCCAGCACCTGGACCGCGACCAGCACCGCCATCGCCATGAGGATGAGGATGAGGGCGTACTCGACCATGCCCTGACCGCGCTCCCCCTCCCTCGCCGCCGTCGCCCCGAGGGACGGCGGGGTCGCCGCACCGGTGTCGGGGATGGGCTCTGCGACGGTCGGATCGGTCATGGCCCGATCGTATGGGCGTCGAACCGGCGCCGCTCGCCGGCCGCTGAAACGTCGCCCCGCCTTCACGGTTCGTTGCACGGTCGCCGGGCGTTCACCACCGCACACCGGTTGGTGGCGCCGGGCACCGGACGCCGGGATCAGCCGGCCCAGAAGCCCCGCACGAAGCGATCGAGCATCCAGAGGTTCACCGCGATGCCGCCGGCGATCGCCACCCCGGTGGTGAGCATCCAGGTCCTCGCCCCGCGGCGGCCGAGCAGCTCCAGGAGCCCCAGCCAGAAGGGCAGCAGGGTGACCAGGTAGCGCGACTGGGTGCCGACCCCGCCGGCCAGGAAGCAGGCGGCCATCACCGCCGCGGCGTACGGCGCGGCGGCTCCCAGGCGGCGGCGGAACACCACGAGGGCGGCCGCGGCGAGGTAGAGATCCCAGTATCCGAAGGTGATCACCGACTGCCAGATCGCCCCCGGCTGGCTCTGCGTGAGCACCCAGCGCACGCCGTCGCCGAGCCCCAGCGTGCGCACGCTGGTCCACCCGGCCTGTGCATGCACGAACGCGAACGGGTCGCCCGCGGCCAGCCTGTCCACCACCATGACGAGGCCCACCGCGAGCCCCGCCGCGATCACCGAGGGAACCATCGAGCGCCATCCGCTCCCGCGTCGATGGAGGACCACGACGACGAGTACGAGCAGGAGGGCGCCCGGAGGCCGGTCGAGCGTCGCCAGGAGGACCCCCACCGGGACCAGTGCGGTGCGCCGCCGGTCGGCGAGCGCCCACACCGTCAGCGCGGTGGCCAGCAGGAGCAGCGGCTCCGAGTAGAAGGTGGCGTAGAAGAACGCCGACGGCAGCGACAGCACCACCGCGACGGCGACGAGGCGCCGGCCGCGAGACCACGAGGCGAGGGTTCGGTCGATGAGCATGGCCGCGCCGATGACCGCCGCGCCGTTGACGGCGAGGCCCGAGGCCGGCACGGAGAGCAGCGGGATCACCCCGTGCAGCGCCGCGGCGAGACCCGGAAGCAGCGGGAAGAAGGCGTAGAGCTGGTAGCGGCCGGCCACGGGCACGTACCCATGGCCGGTGATGGTCGCGTAGAAGTAGCCGTCGAATCGCATCAGCGGCTGGAGTGACGTGCCGCCCGGGTAGATCGGAGTGGCCGGGTTCTGGGCTCCGTGCGGCAGCAGCAGCGCGGCGCCGACCCACAGTGCGAGGAAGGCGGCGGCCACAGCGGCGGCGGGCAGGGCGTCGAGGAGCGACGGCAGCCATCCGGCGGTCCGGCCGGTCACCCGGACCCGCCGGGACGCGGTCACCTCGAGCGACGACATCATGTCCGGCGACCGTAGTCGAGTCTCGTGGTCCGGGAATTGACATGGCGGTCACAGCCGAGCCGCGTCATCCACCTGTGACCCATCCGTGCCACGCGCACGCAGGCACCGCCTCAGGTCCCTGACGCGTCGGCAACCGTGGTCGGCCCGCGACGTCGACGTCACCGGGCCATGCCGGTGAGCGCGAGCCGCCGCCTCGATAATGCGGCGACATGGCTCGACTTCACCTGCCGGCGGAGATCCGGCGGCCGGCGATCTCGACGCCCGCCGCGCCGGAGCCGTCGACCGATCACGACGATGCGGACGGCGATTCCAGGGCCTTCACCCTCGACCTCGCCCAGGCGGTCCGAATCTCCGTCGGCATCCTGTGGATGGCCTGGGCGCTCGCCTGGCTCGGCCTTCAGGGGAAGGTGGCCTACGCACCCTGGCTCAACGGCGCCGCGCTGCTGATCGGCCTGGTCGTGATCGGAGTCGCAGCCCGGCCTCACACTCCGGAGTTCTGGCGCAGGCACGACCGTGTCGTCTTCGCCGCCGCTCTCATGTTCGTCGGACTGTATCTCGCGGCGTCGTCGACCGCCCACATGTACGAGACCGACGAGGTCACCATCGGCCAGGTCTCCGCGACCGCCCTGATCAACGGCCACAATCCATACGGCCGCGACATGACGTCGGAGATCAACTCCTTCAACCTGCCGCCGACGGTGGCGACGCCGACCCTCGATGGCCGCAACGTGGCCACGGCGACCTATCCGGCTCTCAGCTTCCTCGCCTATGTCCCCCTCGGCCTGCTGCTCGGGACCCGCACGTCGTACGCCCTGCTCACCGACGGACTCTTCTACCTCGGCTTCCTGGTCGTGCTCTGGCGGCTGGCGCCGACCAATGTCCGACCGCTGATCACCGTGATCGCGCTGAGCCCCTTCTTCGCCGCCTTCGTGGACTCCGGTGTCACCGATGTCGTCTACCTGCCGTTCATCCTGCTGGCGCTCTACCGCTGGGACCGGTACGGCGTGCGGACCGAGCTCAGCTGGGCACGATGGATGGGCCCGGTGGCGCTCGGGCTGGCCTGTGCGGTGAAGCCCACTCCCTGGCTGATGGCGCCGCTGCTCGTCACCGGGATCGCCATCGAGGCGCACCGCCGCGGCCCCGGCTGGTGGCGGTCGCCGCTGCGCTACGGTCTGACCGCCGGCGCCGTCTTCACCGCCATCGATCTCCCGTTCATCCTCGCCAGCCCCGCCTCCTGGTTCCGGGGCGCGTTCCTGCCGATTGTCGAGCCGCTCGTCCCCCTGGGGCACGGCATCGTCGCCCTCTCCACCAGCCTGGGGATCGGCGGCGGGCAGCTGCGGTGGTTGACGGTGGCCAGCCTGGTCGCGATCGTCGCCAGCATCGCAGCCTTCGTGGGATGGCACGAGCATGCGAAGCGGATGCTGCCACTTCTCGCCATGGTCCCCCTCCTGGTGGCGACGCGCTCGCTGATGAGCTATTTCCTGTATGTCCCGATCCTGCTGATCATCTCGGTCGGGACCAACCGTGACGGGGCTCTCTGGGCACTCGGACGAGCGGGCGCGATGACCCGACGCGCGGCACGGGTGGTGGCCGTCGGGGCCGCCGTTGCGGTGACCGGGTGCGTCGCCGGATTCGTCGTCGCGCAGGCGCCGATGCAGCTCCGGCTGGTCGCGCAGCTGCACGGTGTCGCCGGGGACGGCCGGGACACGACCACACTCGTGGTCACGGCGACGAACCGGACCGGCAGGCCGATCCGGCCGTACTTCACCCTGAGCACCGGCCAGACGACCAACGTCGGGTTCGGAGCGGTGTCCGGGCCGGCCGAGCTCCCGGCGCACGCGACGGCGACATACAGGATCCAACCCGTCAGCAGGAACGCGTTGCTGGGGAAGGGCGACGTCTATGTCATCGAGGGGTTCAGCGCCAGTCCGGCCTCGATCAGCACGTCCCCGCAATACGTCGCGACGTGACCTCGCACAGCTGGTGAGGATGTGGTGACGAGGGTGTGATCACTGGTCCGACCCGAGGCCGCACCGCGTAGATTCGACTGCAGTCACCGGCACTGACGGCGGGCTGCTTCGGACCCGCGCTTCGTGCGCAACTCGGGGGAACCATGGTCAGGACGGACGTCGCCATCGGGCGGACACTGGTGGTGGTTCCCACGTACAACGAGATCGGCAATCTGCCGGCCATCGTCACCGGCATCCTGGCGCAGGGCGAGAGCTACCACGTCCTGATCGTCGACGACAACTCTCCGGATGGCACCGGTGTGCTCGCCCGTCAGATGGCGGTGGCCCACCCCCGGGTGTCGGTGATGCACCGCACCGCAAAGGAGGGTCTCGGACCGGCATACGTCGCCGGGCTGCTGCACGGCCTCAGCCTCGGCTACGGCCGTCTGGTGACCATGGACGCCGACCTCTCGCACAACCCCGCGGATCTGCCGCGCCTGGTCGCCGCCGTCGAAGCCGGTGCGGACGTCGCCTGCGGCTCGCGCTGGGCATCGGGCGGCGGCACCGCCGGATGGCCGCTGCACCGCCGCCTCCTCAGCCGCAGCGGCTCGCTGTACGCACGAACGGTGCTCGGGCTGCGCATCCGCGACGTGACCGGCGGGTTCAAGTGCTTCCAGCGCAGCGCGCTCGCCGCCGTGGATCTCGCCGGCATGCGCACCACCGGCTACGCCTTCAACGTGGAGCTCAACTACCGGGCGGTCCGGCGGGGCATGACGGTTGTCGAGGTGCCGATCGTCTTCACCGAGCGTGTGGTCGGCGAGAGCAAGATGAGTGCCGGCATCGTGCTCGAGGCCCTGCGCAAGGTCCCGGCCCTTCGGTTCGGCTCCGGTGGTCTCGCCGCCCGGCCGGCCCGGACGCGGCACGCCGGCATCGCGGACAGCCCGTCGTGGAACGGCGGAGGCCTCGGCGAGTGGCAGCCGGCAGGGCCGCCCAACGAGCACGCGCCGCTGCCGCCGTCCGCTCCGGCGCGGGTGCCCTCTCCGGCCGCCTGACCGGTGGCCCTCAGCCGCCCTTGGCGGCTCTCTCCGTCTGCGCCTTCAGCTGCCTGACCGACGTCTCCAGGGTCCCCTTCAGCACCGGCTCCACCGCCTTGGCCATCATCTTCCCGGCGATGCCACCGGGGAGGTCGTACTCGACGGTGAAGGTCGCCTCGGTGCCGTTCCCCGTCTCCGTGAACGACCAGGAGCCGTCCTGCCGGAAGCCCTTCTTCGTCGTCCAGCCGATCGCCCTGTTCTCCACCCAGGTGTCGATCTCGACCTCGCCGTCGATGTTCAGGGGGCCGGCCTTCATGGCGAGGGAGAAGCGCGAGCCCTTGCCGTGGGTCTTGCTGCCCACCGGCTCCCACTTGGTGAGGTCCTTCATGTACTTGGTCGTGTTGCGATAGTCGTCGACGTACCCGAACACCGTCGAGACGGGAGCCTTGATGCTCTCCGTCACGGAGATGCGGCCCATGTCGCCCTCCACACTTCCCCCGGCCTCGCGGCGCCGCCGCCGGGCGAACGCGAGGGTAGCGCGTCGGTCCCGGCCTCGGCCAGCGCGCGTCATCGCGGTCACGGGGTGGTCACCATCGCCTGGCGCGACGGTTCCGCCGAAGCCCCCACCCTACAGTGGACCCCGCATGCTCTCCGCGCGCCTCCCGAGCCCCCTGAGCACCGGCCTCGGCCGGCTCGCCCGCCATCCGGTGCTCCGGCTGGGCGGCGGCCCGGTGCTGGCCGTGATCCTGCTGGCGCGCCTCCTCTACGCGCCGCTCCAGGCGCTCCACGGGGCCGGGTCCGACTTCGTCTCGTTCGCCACCGGCTCGCGCATCCTCGCATCGGGCTCGCGGTGCCTCTACTGCCTCTCCACCCAGGCGGACGCCCAGGCGTCGGTGCTCGGCTACCGGCCGCCCGCCTCGGCGACCGGCTTTCCCCACATCTTCGTCAACCCGCCGCTGGCCGCCTGGGTGCTGCGCCCGCTGGCCTCGCTCCCGCTGACGACCGGCCTCGCCCTCTTCCTGGTGGCGTCGCTGGCCGCCCTGCTCGCCGGCGCACGGCTGCTCGAGCGGTGGCTGCCCCGCTCGATCTCCGAGGGCCGTCGCGGCCTCCTGGTGATCGCCGCCACCGCCTCGCTGCCGGCGGCGACGACCCTGCTCCTCGGCCAGTGGGACGGGTTCCTGCTGCTCGCCGCAGCCGGAGCGCTCTGGGCGCTGGACCGCGAGCGGCCGCTCACCGCCGGGCTGCTCCTCTCCGTCCTCCTGGTGAAGCCGCAGCTCGCCTGGCTGCTGCTCCCGGTGCTGCTGGCGGCGTCGCGATGGAGGGTCGCCGCCGGCTTCGCCCTGGGCGCCGCGACCTGGGTGGGGAGCGCGCTGCTGATCGTGGGACCCCGCCAGCTGGTCGAGCTGGTCTCCCTGGTGAGGACCCGGCTGCCCGGCGATGGGCTGGTCAGCGCCGGGCTGCCAGCCCTCGCAGGAGGCATCGGCGGAAGCACGGCCGTGCTCATCGCCGCGCCGGTCCTCGCAGCGGTGTCGGTGGCGATCGCGTGGCGCTGCCGTGCGAGGCTGCGCCGCGCCACCCCGGCGCTGGCCCTGTCGCTCGGCATCTGCGCCTCGATCCTGTGCGCTCCCCACGTCTTCTCGGACGACCTGCTGCTGCTCGCGGTGCCGCTCGTGGTGCTGGCCACCACCTCGCCCCGGGCGGCGCTGGCCGGAGCCGTGGCGCTGAGCGCCGCCTTCGTCCTCGACGAGTGGGTCGCGAACCTGGGGCCGCGCTGGGCGGAGGCGGCGGTCGTGCTCGCGGTCGCGGGCTGCCTGCTGCGCATCCCGCTCGCCACCGCGGGCGCACGGCTCGACCCGGCGTCAGCGGGGTAGCAGCGCCGTCCCCACCATGTGCTCCACGGTGCGCAGCGCCGCCTCGACGTCGCCGCCGGTCTCGAGCAGGTGCACCACCGCCTCGTTGACGGCGCCGACCACCGCATATGCGAGCGTCTCCAGGTCGAGGCCCGCGAGCGGCGACCCCTCGCGTCCCGCGGCGGTCTGCGCCTGGGCCAGCACCATCGCCGCGAATCGCGCGTGCAGCGCCCGGCGTCGCTCCTCGATGGTGGCGCTGACCCCGACCGACTCGATGAGCAGCACCCGTGCGGTGGCCGAGTCGGCGACGCAGCCACGCACCGCGGTGGCCACCCCGGCGGCGACGCGGCGACGGGGGTCGGCCTCGGCCGCGACCGCCTCCACCACCGCGCTCAGCAGCCGCTCGCCCTCGCGCTCGAGCAGCGCGGCGAAGGCGTGCTCCTTGCCCGCGAAGCAGGCGTAGAACGCGCTCTTCGAGCAGTGCGCCCGGGCGACCACGTCGTCCACCGCGGTCTCGTGATAGCCCTGCTCGGCGACCAGTGAGACGATGGCGTCGAGGATGCGCTCGCGGTGGTGGGCGGCCCGTTCGGAGCCCCGCGCCGCGGCCGTCCCGGTGCTCATCGCAGCTCGCTGGCGCCGCCGCTGATGGCGCGCGCGATCACCCGCCGCTGGATCTCGCGGGTGCCCTCGAAGATGGTGTAGATCTTGGCGTCGCGGTGCCAGCGCTGCACCGGCAGGTCGCGGATGTAGCCCCAGCCGCCGAGGATGCTGATGGCCTGGTCGGTGACCCAGTTGGCGACCTCTCCCGCCTTCAGCTTGGCCATCGAGCCCTCGGCCCGTGCGAAGGGAAGGCCGGCGCGCCCCATGTATGCCGCCCGCCAGCAGAGCAGTCGCGCCGCGTCGATCTCGGTGCACATGTCGGCGAGCGTGAATGCGATGGCCTGGTTGGTGATGATCGGCCGGCCGAACTGGACCCGGTTCATCGCGTAGTCGAGGGCGTACTCGTAGGCCGCGCGGGCGATGCCCACCGCCTGTGCCCCCACGATCGGCCGTGACAGCTCGAGGGTGCGCAGCGCCGACGAGCTTCCCCGCTCCTCGAGCGTCCCGGTGCGCACCCGCTCGCGGGCCCGGGCCATCCGTCCCTCCAGCCGCTCCTCGCCGCCGAGCAGGTTGTCGGCCGGCACCCTGACGCCCTCGAGCACCACCTCGGCGGTGTGCGAGGCGCGCAGCCCAAGCTTGTGGTGCTTGTCCCCCATCGACAGTCCGGGCGTGCCCTTCTCGATGACGAAGGACGCGTGCCCGGCGTGGCCGAGGGCGGGATCGACGGTGGCCACCACCACGTGGATGTCGGCGATGCCACCGTTGGTGATGAAGCACTTCCGGCCGTCGATGACCCAATCGTCGCCGTCGCGGCGGGCGCGGGTGCGCAGGCTGCCGACGTCGCTGCCGCTGTCGGGCTCGGTGATCGCGTAGGCGCCGAGATGGACGTCGTCGACGGTCCCATAGCAGCGAGGGATCCAGCGGAGGACCTGCTCGGGGGTGCCGGTGGCGAAGATGCCGGCGCTGGCGAGATGGGAGCCGAAGATGCTCAGCCCGATCCCGGCGTCGCCCCAGAACAGCTCCTCGTTGACCGCCGCCATCAGCAGGCCGGTCTGGTCGGCGTGCATCGTCTGCAGCATGTCGACGCCGTAGAGACCGACCCTGGCGGCCTCCTGGAGGATCGGCCAGGGGGTCTCCTCCCGCTCGTCCCACTCGGCGGCGGCGGGCCGGATCACCCGGACCGCGAAGTCGTGCACCCAGTCCCGGACGACCAGCGACTCCTCGTTGAGTCCCATCGGGACGACCGCGGACGCGCCCGATGTCGACGGAGCGGGCAGGGGCGTCGAGGTGGCCATGGAGAACCCTCGGTGACCGGGACGGCAGCCGGCGGTGCGGCACTGTGCGGCAGACCAGTACGTACCATTCTGGCAGGTTGGCCCCGCGCCGTCCACCCCGCCGCCGACCGGCCGGGCCTCGACCCGATGCTAGAATGGCGCCCCTCGGGAAGTAGCTCAGCCAGGTTAGAGTGCACGGTTCGGGACCGTGAGGTCGCGAGTTCGAATCTCGCCTTCCCGACCACGCAGACATCCCTTGTAGGGCAACGGTTTATCAGGACCGGTGCACTCGGGATTCGGAGCCTCGGGGGGTCGTGGGACCCCTATCCTCCCGCGACCCCCCCCGTCGAGCCCCGGCCGCGGCATGGGGTTGACTGGACGGCCGAACGGGTGTACGGTCGCGTGCCCATGTCCGATTCGGCCCGAGCGCGGGCGGCTGAAGAGGAGACCGGATGACCGGGAGCGAGGGAGCGTTGATCCTCCCGGCAGGGGTGCCGCCCGGCCTGGCATCGCCGCGGGTGCGCGGGCCGCTCGCCCAGGCGGCCATGAGCGAGATGGACCGCCCCGCGGCGCGGCTGAGGGTCAGGTTACTGTGACGGAGACGGCGGGCAGCTACAAGGTGCTCGGCGGACGCCTCGAAGCGCGGTCAATTGCCTTGGTTAGCACTGCTTGAGGTGAACCGGACCCAAGCCCGCAGTCCCGGGACCACGCGCTCACCAGAGGTGTTCGGCGCGTCGACGGTGGCCGTGAAGCGCGATCCACTACCAGTGGTCGTGGGCTCGACCGCGACCACTTGTCCATGGAGGGCAACCCCGGGCAGCTTGTCGACGGTGATATCAGCCGGTGTCCCGGACGTGACGTCATTCGGCACGTCGATCGTCACCTGGACATGGGAGAGGTCCAGAACTGTGAGCAACACCTGTCCGGGGGAAGCGAACGCGCCAGGCTGAATGCTCACCTTTCCGATCACTCCGTCAATGGGCGTGAGGATCTCCGTCGCCCGACCCTCGGCGAGGTCGAGCTGCTGCTGGACGATCGCGGCCTGGTACTGGTAGGTGTTGATTTCCTGCCAGAGTACGGTCGCGTGGGCACTGTCCTGGTTGGCCGTTGCGGTCACGCGGGCCTTGGCGGCTTGGATCTCACTGTTGAGCAGAGCGATCTGGGCCGTCAACGACGGCCCTTGCTCCCTTAGCATCCCCGGGTCGAGCGACAGCAGCGGCTGGCCACGGCGTACGTGGTCCCCGGCACGGACGGCGACGCCAGTGACCAGATCGCGGAAGCCCACGCTGACGGGCACGGTGACTCCCGCCGCCGTGATTCCTGCCGAGCCGGCACCCGGGGCGGCCGCCGGACCCGCATGACCGCCCTGGTGGGTCCACAAGGCAACTCCGACCACTCCAGCGAATGCAACCACGACGGCCGTCCCCGTAGCGAGGCGGCCGAACCGACGTCGCCAGGCGGGCGGGGGCATTTCGGTAGCGATGTCCATGAGTCTCCTTTCCAACCCCACCGGGGCCGGCAACTTGGTCACACGGTCGAGATGCGCCCGCACGCGGTCGTTCAGAAGCTGATCGTCCTGCTCAGCCATGGGTAATCTCCCGACGCAGGGTGGCGAGGGCTCGTGCGAGATGGCTACGCACGGTGCCGGGTCGGCAGGCGATGAGCTCCGCGCACTCATCGAGCGAGTAGCCGTAGTGGTAGTGGAGCGTGATCACGGTACGTTGGTGCAGCGTCAGTCGCCGAAATGCACGGTCGATGTCCAGGTCGCTCTCGTCGATGGTTGGCAGGTAGGCTGGGTCGGCGTCATCGGTCCTTCGATCCGACCAGAGGAGCCAGCGATCCGAGCGCCGTCGGCTTCGCAAGCAGTGGTTGACGCAGATGCGTGTCAGCCAGGCACCCCTTCGATCGGGATCGGCGAGCGACTCCCAGGCTCTCCAGGCCCTCACCATCGTCTCCTGGACCGCGTCCTCCGCGTCCCCAGCATCACGGAGGATCGAGAAGGCCAGACTGAGGAGGCGAGCGCTCTCAAGCCGGACGGCTCCCTCGAACTCGTGTCGCCGTACGGATGCCTCCTCCTCAGCCGAGGTCATCGTCGTCTCCCAGATGCTCATACCCAGTAAGACTCCGTTCGGAGTCCTCTGGTTTACGCGAGCTTGGCACCGGCTCAGAATCTCGCCCAGCATCCCCATCGACTACTGACCGAGCGATCAGGGCTCCCTTGAGCGCCAGTCGACACAGGCGATCGGCTCATACCCGGGAGACCAGAGGCGCCCCGTGCCAATGCGGTGGGGCCACCCTTCGGGCAGGTCAGACCGAGCGGCACAGATCTGCTCCCCGGGCGTATACAGAGCATGCACAACACCACCGCCATCGGGGGAGCTGGCCTGAGCCACTTCGCCGAGACTCACCCAGGTGAAAGCCGAGGCATCAGGGCCGAGGACCTCGCTGCCGCCTATCTACCCCGGGTGCACCGCTTCGCGGTCATGGTATGCCCCCAGGGCGTGGACCCGGAGGATCTCGCGCAGCAGGCGATGCTCAGGGCGATCGAACGCGTCGCGCAGTTCGACCCGAGTCGCGGGACCCTGGACGCCTGGCTGTGGCGCATCGTCGTCAATCTTGGGCGCGACGCCGGGCGCATCGCGCGGCGGACGGAGTTCATGGTCGAGCGTCTGGTGATGCACGACCGGGGGGCGTTGAGGGGTGACTCGCCCGAGACGCTGGCCTTGGACCAGATGAGGGACCGGGACCTGATCGAGGCGGTTCGTCGCCTTCCCCGACGCCATCGCAGCCTCATCGCCCTCCGCTACGGGGCGGGCCTGAGCGCGGCAGAGATCGCGGAGTGTATGGGCACGACGCGGATGGCCGCTGCCAAGGCGCTGCGGCGGGCGCTCGATCGCCTGCGGGCGGACCTGACCGACTTGGAGGTGACGGAATGACCAGCGTGACGGAGATCGAGCGAGCGCTCGACAGCGACCCTCTGGCCGTGCGGCTCTCGGAGGCTGAGGTCCCTTCCGTGTCGGCGGAACTCTGGGCAGCGGTGCTCTCCGGGGCCCGCCCGGCGCCCAAGCGGCGACACCGCCGGAGACTCATCGCCGGCCTCGGGGGTGGCGCGGTGGCACTGTCCCTTCTGGTGGTGACGCCGGCCGGCGCGTCCATCGCTCGGGCCGTGCTTCCACACGGGCTGCAGCAGCGACTGGGGCTCGTCGTCGGGGCGCCTGCGGAGCTCACGCCGCCCGGTGGGCGCACGGTCGCTGGGTCGCATGCTTCCGGGTCAGCGCTGCCGTGCTCTCAGGTCCCACACAATCCGCCCACACTGTCGGCGGGCTCGCGCGGCGGGACGGCACATGTCAGTCAGCAGTTCGAGTGCTATCCGGACCTCGGCCTGACGGCGGCACAGGGTCAGGTCAGCTTCACAATTCCCACCCCGACGTCGCTGCCGAGCGGCGTGACCTTCCGGGGGGCGCTGGTTGCGTCCGCTCACTCCGTCTTCCTGACCTACCGTGACGCGAGCAGTAGGAAGACTCTGGGCCTCTGGGTCACCAAGGGAGCACCGGTGGGCGGCTCGGCCGTTCCCTCGGCGCAGCGCGTCCAGGTCGACGGAGGCCCCGCGTTCTACGTTCACGGGTCGTATGACGATTCCGGACCCGGGACCACCGCGCGGTGGAACCCGGCGGCGGACGCCGAGGAGCTGACGTGGCAGCACGACGGGATGACGTATGACTTGACCGCGACGGGCTTGCATTTCTCGAGCACGGACCTGATCCGGATCGCGGAGTCGGTGCGGTAAGGCCGCCGAC
>DASXNK010000084.1 GCA_036495095.1 Candidatus Dormiibacterota bacterium
GGGGGGAGGCGTAGCCTCCCCCCGGTAAAGACCCGTGTGAGATCACTCGGGCAACTCGCACCGCACGCAGATCACTCGGCCACCTGTAACGGCCATAGCTGGCAGGTAGCCCTGTACGGACAGCAGTGTCGCGCGATCTGCGTCCACCGCTCAGCCCGTACTGTCAACGATTTTCCATCGTGTCCACCTTTGCCGTCATCGACTTCGTGAAAGTTGTTCTCCTGCAAGGAGATTGCAACGTCCGGGTCACGGGGGCTGTCTCTCACTGCAGAGGGGATGCGTCACAGCGAAGAGGAGGAAGCACCAGCATGATCGAACGACGCCCCGGCAACCGGTGGCGCCTCAGCATGGGGACCGCGGTCGGAGCCCTGGTCATCGTCGGCGCGGCCGTCACCACCGGCTCCGGTCCGGCGAAGGCGGCGCCCGCGGGCGCCGGCCCCGACCAGGTCGGTTCCTGGACCGCACCGTTCGAGGAGGGTGGGACCAACACCCCGCGGTGCGTCAAGGGCACCGACGGCCGCGCCGTCTGCAAGCCGGTGGGCTACGCCCAGGCGATCACCAAGGACGGCCGGGTCTTCTACTTCAACGGCATCGAGAGCTCCGAGAACGTGCAGTACGGCTCGCCGGCGGAGCTCTCGCCGGAGTCGCGCGACAGCCGCGCCCGCGTCCTCGACCTGCGCTCCGGCACCCCGACCTGGATGACCCCAGGGCACGAGACCGGCGGCGCCGTCAACCCGAACCTGAAGCCGGGCGACAGCTGCCAGACCAGCGACCCGCTGGGTGTGGCCGGCGTCCCCGGCCGTCCCGGTGACGGCTTCGTCGGCAGCCTGGTCGGCGGCGCCATGACCGGCACCGCCACCGGCGTCCAGCACAACCCGACCTGCACCCCCGACACCGGGGTCGGCAACGCCGGCGACATGTTCTGCGCCGACTTCGCCAACCTCGCCGACGGCCGCTTCCTCGTGGTCGGCGGAACCGGCTGGTACAACGAGCCCGGCAGCGGTCTCGACCGCGCCCACGGCTATCCCTACGACCTCGGCGCCATCGAGCTCGAGGGCCTGCGCAGCGCGCGCATCTTCAACCCCGCGACCAACGACTTCCAGGTGGCCGCGCCGATGAAGTACGGCCGCTGGTACCCGACCGCCACCACCCTGTCGGACGGCAAGGTGTTCGTGGCCAGCGGCGTGACCAAGCTGATCAAGAGCACCCAGCTCAGCGAGGTGCGGCGGACGGAGACGTACGACCCCGCCGCCAACACCTGGACCGAGAACTACACCGGGCCGCTCTCCGAGAACTCGCTGCCGCTGAACGCCCGGATGTTCCTGACCCCGAACAATAAGATCTTCTATCTCGGCGCCGGCCAGTCCTGGGGCCCCTTCGGCCAGTCGGTCGACGAGGCGCTCTTCGCCCTGCAGCAGTTCTTCGATCTGAAGACCAAGCAGTGGCAGGTGGTCGGACCCAACCCGCTGGGCACCCGCAGCAGCCCCTTCTCGGTGGCGCTGCCGATGGCGCCGCCCTACGACAAGATGACGATCATGACCTACGGCGGCGTGCTCGGCCCGCCCCCCGGCGGTGAGCTCGCGGTGCCCTTCACCCAGCTGACCACGGTCGACAGCAACGGCAACGTGTCCAACCGGATGGGGGCCGACCTGCACCATCCGCGCTGGTTCGTCTCCGGCGTCGCCCTGCCCGACGGCAAGGTGCTCGCGCTCAACGGGGCGGACAAGGACGAGGTCATCAACCCCGGCACCGAGTCGCCGGTCCGCACCCCCGAGCTCTACGACCCGGCCACCAACACCTGGACCGACATGGCCGCCGAGAGCCGTGACCGCACCTACCACAACTCCGCGGTCCTGCTCCCCGACGGTCGCGTCCTCAGCGGCGGCCACTCGCCCATCCCGGCGAGCTACGGCGCCCACCACACCCTGATGCCGGGCATCACCGCGAACAACGACAAGGACCCGAGCTTCCAGATCTGGAGCCCGCCCTACCTGTCCTACGGCCCCCGGCCGAGGATCACCCACGCCCCCCACGGGGTCGCCTGGGGCTCGACCTTCACCGTGAACGTGGACGACCCGACCTCGATCAGGCAGGTCGTGGCGATGCGCACCCCGTCCCAGCAGCACGTCAACGACAACGACACCCGGACCCTGCAGCTGGCCTACACCCAGACGGGCCCGCACACCCTGACGGTGACCGCCCCGCCGACCGGCGTGGTGGCCCCCCCCGGCTCCTACTACCTCTTCGTCAACCGGGGCAACCCCAGGGGCCTGACCCCGTCGGTGGCCCGGATCTTCATGCTGGGCAGCACCTCGGACAGCTCCGAGGCGGTCCAGCCGGTGCCCGATGACGTGGCGCCCGCCAGCGGCGGCAGCGCCACCCAGGTCAAGGACGACAGCTACCAGGCCACCTACCTGGGCGCTGCCGGCCAGCAGTTCAACCAGTCCGTCGGCCGGACGGCGCATCCCGCGCTGACCGCCAAGGAGAACGGCATCAGCGCGCTGTCCGCCCGTCTCAGCGGCTTCCTGCGCAACACCCCGGGCGGCGGTCCGCTCGTGGTGACGGGCCTGCTCGTGGCCCTGGTCGCCGGTCTCGGCGTCCGCACCCGGCGGTGGATCGTCCGCCGCGCCAGGGGCTGACCCACACCCGACCCACAATCGAGAGGGGGTGCCCCGGGGCACCCCCTCTTCTGCTTCCCGCCATCCGCACGCAACACGTGGCGGGTATACACGGGTGATGCGATTCCGCCCGTCCTTTCGCTGGGCGCTCGGCGCCGTGCTCGCGGTGGTCGCCGCCCTGGTCATCGGCGTGGCGGTGACCCATCCGTCCGCCGATCCCGGCGGCGGTCAGGCCGGTGGCCCGGGGGTGGCGTCGCTCGCCCCGATCGGCGACCGCCAGCAGGTCCCCGACTTCACCGGCATCCGCGGGTGGATCAACAGCCCCCCGCTGCACCGCGACCAGCTGCGCGGCAAGGTGGTGCTCGTCGACTTCTGGACCTTCTCCTGCGTCAACTGCACCCGCACCATCCCCCACCTCCGCGCGCTCTACGACCACTACCGCGACCGCGGGCTGGTGATCGTCGGGGTGCACTCGCCCGAGTTCGACTTCGAGAGGGACCCCGCCAACGTCACCGCCGCGGTGCGCCGGCTGGGGGTGACCTGGCCGGTGGCGCTCGACAGCGACATGGCCACCTGGAACGCCTACACCAACCAGTACTGGCCCGCCGAGTACCTGGTCGACCGCCAGGGCCGGCTGGCCTACTTCCACCCCGGCGAGGGCGAGTACGCCACCACCGAGAACGCGGTGCTGCAGCTCCTCGGCGGCGGCGCCGCCGCCGCCCCCGCGGCCACCGGCGTCCCCGGTCCGGGCTCGGACCTCACCCCGGAGCTGTACGCGGGCAGCGTCCGCGGCAGCCTCGGCGACGGCGAGCAGTACGGCGCTCAGGGCGCCCGGGTGGACTACCCCGACCACGGCGACCCCCGCGCCCGCGACCGGCTGACCGTCGCCGGGGGCTGGGTCGACCACGCCGAGTACCTGGAGGCGGCGACCGCCGGGCACGTCCGGCTGCGCCTCCACGCCGGCGACGTCTACGTGGTCGGCGGCAGCGCGACCGGCGCGCCGCTGCAGGTGGGGGTGAGCCTCGACGGCGCCCCGGTGCCGGCGGCGGGCCGCGGCCCCGACCTCGCCCCCGGCGGGCTCACCATCACCGGTCCCGACCTGCGCCACGTGCTCCAGGGGGTGGGCCCGGGCGACCACGTCGTCGACCTCGCGGTGCCCCCCGGCTTCCGCCTCTACACCTTCACCTTCGGCTGAGGCGGCGCCCGCTCATGGTCGCGCTCCCCACCCTGATCGCCACCTTCATCGCCGGGTTGGGCTCGTTCCTCAACCCCTGCACGCTGCCGCTCCTCCCCGCCTACCTCTCCTATGCCGGCGGCATCTCCGCTGCCGAGCTCGCCGACCCGGAGCGGCGCGCCGGCCACCGCGGCCGCCTGGTCGGGGGCACGCTGCTCTTCGTCGCCGGCTTCGGCGCCGTCTTCGTCCTCCTCGGCATCGGCGCCGGCGGGCTCGGCCGGCAGGTCCGCCAGGCGCAGCGGCCGGTGGAGATCGCCGGCGGGGCCGCGATGGTGGTGCTGGGGCTGGCCCTCGCCGGGGTGATCCGCGCCGGCTGGCTGGAGCGCGGCGCCAGCCTGCGTCTGCCCGGCCGGGTCCGCGCCGCCGGCCTCTGGTCGGCCCTTCCCCTGGGAGCGGTCTTCGCGATCGGCTGGACCCCGTGCGTCGGCCCCTACCTCGCCTCGGCGCTCACCCTCGCCGCGGTGAGCTCGCACGCCGGCGCTGGAGCGGTCCTGCTCGCCGCCTACGCCCTCGGCCTGGGCCTGCCCTTCGTGATCGCCGCCCTGGTCTACGCGTCGCTGCCGGACCTGGGGCGGCGGCTGACCCGCTTCGCGGTTCCCGCCGCCCGGGCCGGCGGGGTGCTGGTGGCCGCGCTGGGGGTGCTCCTGCTCAGCGGCCAGTACTCGCGGCTCACCTCGCTGCTGGCCTCGCTCTCCGTGCCCCACGGCGGATAGCGATCCGGCCGGGCTGCTCCCGGTGCGCCAGGTGCGATCATCTCCGGTCGCGCTGGTCAACCGGTGGAGGAGCAACCGCATGGCGGAGGATCGTTTCGGGGCGCGCGCCGCGCTCGGCGGCGTCGACGGGGTGGAGATGTACCGGCTGGACCGGCTCGCCACCCTGGGTGTCGGCGACCCCTCCGGCCTCCCGGTCACGGTCAAGATCCTCCTCGAGAACCTGCTCCGCCACAGCGGCGAGCGTCGCGTCGCCGAGGGCGACGTCGAGGCGCTGGCGCGCTGGGCCCCGGGCGCCGGCGCCGACCAGCGTGAGCGTGCCTTCACCCCGGCGCGTGTGCTGCTCCAGGACTTCACCGGCGTGCCCGCGGTCGTCGACCTCGCGGCGATGCGCTCGGCGATGGCCCGGGCCGGCGGCGACCCCTCCCTGGTCGACCCCCTGGTGCCCGTCGACCTGGTGGTCGACCACTCCGTCCAGGTCGACGCCTTCGGCTCGGCGCAGGCGTACGCTGCGAACATCGAGCGCGAGTACGAGCGCAACCGGGAGCGCTACGAGCTGCTGCGCTGGGCCCAACAGGCCTTCAACGGCTTCCGGGTGGTGCCTCCGGGGATGGGCATCGTCCACCAGGTCAACCTCGAGTACCTGGCGTCGGTGGTGGCGCTGCGGCAGCAGGGCGGAGGCCGGATCGCCTTCCCCGACACCCTGGTGGGCACCGACTCGCACACCCCGATGGTCAACGGCATCGGCGTGCTCGGCTGGGGGGTGGGGGGCATCGAGGCCGAGGCCTGCCTGCTCGGCCAGCCGCTCTTCCTGCTCACCCCGGTGGTGGTGGGCGTCCGCTTCCACAACGCGCTGCCCCCCGGGGTCACCGCCACCGACCTGGTGCTCACCCTCACCGAGCTGCTCCGCAGCCACGGAGTTGTGGGCAAGTTTGTCGAATTCTGCGGCACCGGGCTGTCGGCGCTGACCGCCGCCGATCGGGCGACGATGGCCAACATGTCGCCCGAGTTCGGCGCCACCGCGTCGCTGTTCCCCGTCGACGCGCAGACCCTCCGCTACCTGCGCGAGAGCGGCCGCGAGCCCGGCCACGTCGAGCTGGTGGAACGCTACTGCCGCGAGCAGGGCATGTTCCGCACCGACGAGGACGAGCCGCCGCGCTTCAGCGAGATGGTCGAGCTCGACCTCGCGACCGTGGAGCCGAGCCTCGCCGGGCCCAGCCGGCCCCAGGACCGGGTGCCTCTGAGCCGGGTGTGGCAGTCGTTCTGCGCCAAGTTCGGCATGCCCGTCGACGCCGCCCCGACCAACGGCACCGTCGCCGAGGAGCTCAGCACCCTGGAGAGCGAGGGCGGCAGCCCTCACCCCGCCGACGTGGTCCGGGGGCGGCGCCGCGGTGACGGCATCAGGGCGCTCA
Source organism: Candidatus Dormiibacterota bacterium (assembly GCA_036495095.1). Lineage (NCBI taxonomy): Bacteria > Bacillati > Candidatus Dormiibacterota > Candidatus Dormiibacterota bacterium. Next base: position 5,975 of record DASXNK010000084.1, read on the forward strand.
CCGACGGCTCGGTGGTGATCGCGGCGATCACCTCGTGCACCAACACCTCGAACCCGTCGGTGATGATCGGCGCCGGGCTGCTGGCCCAGCGCGCCCTCGAGCGCGGCCTCCGCCTTCCCGACCACGTCAAGACCAGCCTCGCCCCGGGCTCGCGGGTGGTCACCGACTACCTGGAGCGCGCCGGCCTGCTCGAGCCGCTGAACGCGCTGCGCTTCAACCTGGTCGGCTACGGCTGCACCACCTGCATCGGCAACAGCGGGCCCCTGCCCGACGCGGTCGCCGAGAAGGTCGAGGACCACGACCTCGCGGTGGTCGCGGTGCTCTCCGGCAACCGGAACTTCGAAGGCCGGATCCACCCGCAGGTCAGGGCCTCGTACCTCGCGTCGCCGCCGCTGGTGGTCGCCTACGCGCTCGCCGGCACCGTCAACATCGACCTCACCACCGATCCCCTCGGCTTCGACCACGACGGCGTCCCGGTGATGCTGCGGGACATCTGGCCCAGCTCGGAGGACGTCACCGAGGTGATGGGCAGGGTGCTCGGCCGGGAGATGTTCGACCGCGAGTACTCGCGGATCTTCGAGGGCGACGAGCACTGGCGGCTGCTCCCCGCGCCCACCGGATCGATGTTCGAGTGGCAGCCCGACTCCAGCTACGTCCAGGAGCCGCCGTTCTTCACCGACCTCTCGTCCGAGCCCCACACCCCCGGCGACATCGAGGGGGCGCGGGTGCTCGCCCTGCTCGGCGACTCGATCACCACAGACCACATCTCGCCGGCGGGGGTGATCGCGCGCAACAGCCCGGCCGCCGAGTACCTCACCGAGCACGGCGTCGAGCTGCGCGACTTCAACACCTACGGGGCGCGGCGCGGCAACCACGAGGTGATGGTGCGCGGCACCTTCGCGAACATCCGGCTGCGCAACCGCCTCGCCGGCGGCCGCGAGGGCGGCGTCACCGAGCACCAGCCCAGCGGCGAGGTCACCACCATCTTCGACGCTGCGATGCGCTACCAGGCCGAGGGCACCCCGCTGCTGCTCATCGCCGGCCGCGAGTACGGCTCGGGGTCGAGCCGGGACTGGGCGGCGAAGGGCCCGCTGCTGCTCGGGGTGCGCGCCGTCATCGCCGAGTCCTACGAGCGCATCCACCGGGCCAACCTGGTGGGGATGGGGATCCTGCCGCTGCAGTTCCAGCCCGGCGAGACCGCGGAGTCGCTGGGGATCAGCGGTCGCGAGACCTACACCCTGCGCGGCATCGCCGGCGGCCTGACCCCCGGCGGCGAGGTTGCGGTGACCGCCCGCGCGGAGGACGGGTCGGAGGTCGCCTTCACCGCGGTGGCGCGGCTCGACAGCCTCACCGACGTCGACTACCACCGCCACGGCGGCGTCCTCCCGCTGGTGCTGCGGCAGCTGATGAGCAGGAGCTGAGGGCTGCCCGAGCTGGTCCTCGGTCCCATCGTCCGGCACCTCGGCGCCGGCGAGGCCACGGTGTGGGTCGAGACCGACGCGCCCTGCACGGTGGAGATCCTGGGCTGCCGGGCGCGCACCTTCGGCGTGGCCGGCCGTCACTACGCCCTGGTGGTCGTCGGAGGCCTGACCCCGGGAGTGCCCAGCCCCTACGAGGTGGGTCTCGACGGCGAGACGGTCTGGCCGCAGCCGTCGTCGCCGTTCCCGCCGAGCGTGCTCCATCCCCCGGGCGCCGGAGGGGTGCGGCTCGTGGTCGGGTCCTGCCGGGTCGGGCATCCCCACCACCCGCCCTACACGCTCATGCCCGATCAGCACCGCGACGGGCACGGGCCCGACGCCCTCGAGGCGCTCGCCCTGCGCATCGCCGGGGAGCCCCACGAGCACCGTCCCCACCTGATCCTCCACATCGGCGACCAGGTCTACGCCGACGAGCTGCCGCCGGCGACGGCCGCGATGGTGCGGCGCCGCGACCGCCCCGGGCTGCCCGGCGACCAGGCGGTCGATCTCGAGGAGTTCCGGAGCCTCTACGTCGAGTCGTGGACCCACCCGGCGGTCCGCTGGCTGCTCTCCACCACCGGCAACGTGATGCTGTTCGACGACCACGAGGTGCACGACGACTGGAACACCTCGCTCGCCTGGGTCGAGGAGATGCAGCTCCGCCCGTGGTGGCGGCGGCGGCTGGTCGCGGCCTTCGCGAGCTACTGGCTGTACCAGCACCTCGGCAACCTCAGCGCCGCCGAGGCCCGCGACGACCCCGGCCTCGCTGCCGCGCAGGCCGCCGGCGACGATGCCACGGCGGTGGTGCTCGCCCTCGCCGCCGAGGCCGCGGACCATCCCCGCGGGTGGCGCTGGAGCCACGCCCACGAGCTCCCGCACACCCGCGTGGTGGTGGTCGACTCGCGCGCGGCGCGGGTGCTGGAGCCGGAGCGCAGGGCGATGATCGACGGTCCCACCGAGGCGTGGCTCGCACCGCGGCTGCGCGGGGACGTCGACCACCTGCTGGTGGTGAGCTCGCTGCCGGTCCTGCTGCCGCCCACCCTGCACCACCTCGAGCGCTGGAGCGAGCGGGTCTGCGCCGGCGCCTGGGGGCCGGCGGCGGCGCGCGCCGGCGAGCGGCTGCGCCAGGCGATCGACCTCGAGCACTGGCCCGCCTTCGGGCGCAGCCTGCACCGCCTCCTCGACGGCGTCTCCGAGGTCGCGGGAGCGGGTCGCGGCACCGCCCCCTCCTCGCTGGTCCTGCTCGGCGGCGACGTCCACTTCGGCTACGTGTCCCGAGCCCACTGGCCGGGCTCGGCGGCGGCCACGCCGGTGCACCAGGTGGTCAGCTCGCCGATGCGCAACCCGCTGTCCCGGCGGCTGCGCCGCGAGGTGCGTGCCGGGCTCCTTCCCGGCGCCGCGGTGCCCGCGCGGGTGCTGGCGCGGGCGGCCCGCGCCGCTCCCCACCCGGTTCGATGGCGCCTCGACAGCGGGCCCTGGTTCGACAACCAGATCGCCACCCTCGAGGTCGAGGGTCGGCGCCTCACCCTGCGGGTCGAGCGCGCCGTGCTCACCGGCGACGGGACGCCGGCCCTCGAGCCGCTCGCCGAGAGGCGGCTCGACGCAGGCCACCCCTGCTAGCCTGCTAGCCGCGCGTGGGGCCACTCCTGCGCAGCCAGAAGGAGCCGCCGTCGGCCTGCACGCCGGCCATGTGCGGGTCCTGCCAGATCGGCTCGAGGACCCGGCGCAGCTCGTCGTCGAGGCTGACGAACGCGTTCGGGAGGAGGATCTCCAGGTGGGGACCCTCGGCGAGGAGGGCGACGGCCAGCAGGTACTGCTCCGAGTAGAAGCGATCCGCCCAGGCGGGCGGGTAGTCCCAGGGCAGGAAGATGTCGTGGAGGTGGACCAGCACCCCGGGTCTCAGCCGCGGGATGACGTCGAGGAACTGCGCGGTCACGTCCGAGTTCATGAAGCACCGGTGCGACCCGTCGACGAAGAGGATGTCGCCGTCCCCGAGCTGGTCGACGACGGCGACGTCGACGTCCTCGAAGGGTGCCCGCACCACCTCGTCGCAGATGGGGTCGATCTCGGCGCGGGGGCAGGGGTCGATGGAGACGATGCGGGTGCGCAGACCGTGGTCGCGGATCGCCCGCCTCGCGATCCTGGTGCTCATCCCCGACCCGACCTCGAGGTACCGCGCGGGATCGTTCCCGGCGAGCAGGCAGTGGAGCGCGATGGCGTCGAGGCCGGGGAACCAGTCGTTGACCCAGTGCGGATCGGGCGCGCCGGCGGGGGCGTCGAGGGGGATCCGGAGGAAGCACTCGCGGTGGGCGAGGAAGCTCTCCAGGAGACCCCGGTAGCGGTCGCGGCCCCGGTCGATGATCGCGGCCAGCCGGGGATGCGGCGGCCTGCCGTGACCGTAGCGCGGAACGCTCCGGACCGGATAGTCGAGGTGGATCTCGCTGGTCACCGCGGCATCCTACCCGCGGTGCCCCGGGCTCGAGGTCCCCTCCCCCGGGGGCGCCCCACGGTGAGGCTGCGGTACGCTGCCTCGCCTGATGCCGAACCAACCGCTGACCCGTGACGAGGCGCGCACCCGCGCCGCGCTGATCTCCGAGGTGTCGTACCAGGTGGCGCTGCGCCTCGAGGACGGCGACACCTTCGAGAGCGACACCACCGCCGAGTTCAGCTGCTCCCAGCCGGGGGTGGCGACCTTCATCGATCTCGAGGCGCCCGCGCTGGTCAGCGCCGAGCTCAACGGCCGGCCGGTGCCGGCCGGGGCCTTCAACGGGTCGCGGCTCCAGCTCGACGGGCTCGCCGAGCACAACCGGCTGCGGGTGGTGGCTCGCTGCGCCTACGGCCGCACCGGCTCGGGGCTCCACCGCTTCGTCGACCCGGTCGACGGCGAGACCTACCTGCACTCCCAGCTCGAGCCGTTCGACGCCCACCGCATCCTCAGCTGCTTCGACCAGCCCGACCTGCGCGCCCCGCTCCGCCTGCGGGTGTGGGCTCCGGCGAGCTGGGCGGTGGTCGCCAACTCGGCGCCGGTCGGGCCGGCGCTCGAGGGCTGGCACGCCTTCGAGCCGACCCCGCCGATCGCCACCTATCTCTACGCGGTCTGCGCCGGTCCCTACCAGCCGGTGCACGCCGAGCATCGCGGCATCCCGCTGGGCATCTGGTGCCGGCGCTCGCTGCTCGAGCACCTCGACTCCGACGAGATCTTCGACATCACCCGGCGCGGGCTCGACTTCTTCGAGGCGCTCTTCGACCATCCCTACGCCTTCGGCAAGTACGACCAGGTCTTCGTGCCCGAGTGCAGCGTCGGGGCGATGGAGAACCCCGGCTGCGTCACCTTCACCGAGCGCTACATCTTCCGCGCCCGGGTGACCGAGGCGGCCCGCGAGGCGCGCGCCTCGACGATCCTCCACGAGATGGCGCACATGTGGTTCGGCGACCTGGTGACGATGCGCTGGTGGGACGACCTCTGGCTCAACGAGAGCTTCGCCACCTACATGGCCACCCACTCGCTGTCGCGGGCCACCCGGTTCACCAACGCCTGGGTCACCTTCGCCAACGAGGAGAAGACGTGGGCGCTGGCCCAGGACCAGCTGCCCTCGACCCACCCGATCGTCGCCGACATGACCGACACCGACGCGGTGCGCACCCACTTCGACGGCATCACCTACGCCAAGGGTGCGTCGGTGCTGCGCCAGCTGGTCGCCTGGGTCGGCGAGGAGGCGTTCACCGCCGGGGTGCGCACGTACTTCCGCCGGCACAGCTTCGGCAACGCCGAGCTCCGCGACTTCCTCGCCGTGCTCGAGGAGTCGTCGGGCCGCGAGCTCGACAGCTGGGCCCGGGAGTGGCTGCAGACCGCCGGGGTGAACACCCTGCGCCCGGTGCCGGGCCCGGGGGGCACCGGCGTGGCGATCGCCCAGGAGGCGCCCGCGCACCTGCCCACGCCGCTGCGCCGCCACCGCCTCGCGCTCGGCCTCTACGCGATGAGCGACGGGGCGCTGCGCCGGGTCGAGCGCAGCGAGCTCGACGTCGCCGGGATGCTCACCCCGGTCGAGGGCATGCGCCCCGCGGCCGACGGCGAGCTGCTGCTGGTCAACGACGACGACCTCACCTTCGCGAAGATCCGCCTCGACCCGCCCTCCCAGGACACCGCGCTCCGCAGCCTCTCCCGCCTCGAGGCGCCGCTGCCGCGCACCCTGTGCTGGGCGGCGGCCTGGGACATGACCCGCGACGCCGAGCTGCCCGCGACCCGCTGGGTGGCACTGGTGGTCGAGCACGTCGCCGGCGAGACCGACATCGGCACCCTGCAGCGATTCCTCGGCCAGGCCGAGCTCGCCGCGGACCTCTACGCCGACCCCCGGCACCGCCCCGGGCTGCGCGAGCAGCTCGCGGTCCGCGCCGAGGCCGCCCTCGACGCCGCCGAGCCGGGCAGCGACGTCCAGCTCGCCTGGGCGCGCTGCCTCATCTCCACCGCCTCCGGCGAGCGGCTCGGCTTCGTCCGCGGCCTGCTCGACGGCACCGTCGAGGTGGCCGGCCTGGTGGTCGACACCGACCTGCGCTGGCTCATCGTCGCCACCCTGGCGGCCGCCGGCGCCGCCGGGCGCGAGCTGGTCGAGGCCGAGCTCGAGCGCGATCCCAGCGACATCGGCCGTCGCCGCGCCGCCGGGGCGATCGCCTCCATCCCCGACCCCGAGCTGAAGCGGGAGACCTGGGAGCGCATCACCACCGACCGCGAGCTCCCCCTGGCAACCCTGCAGGCGATGATGGGCGGCTTCCACCGGGCCGGCCAGGACGACCTGCTGCGCCCCTACGTCGACCCCTACGTCGACGTGCTCCCGGAGATCTGGCGCGAGCGGGTCACCGAGGAGGCGATGGCGATGACCGGCGGCCTCTACCCGGCGTGGATCGTGGACGACGGGGTGGTCGCCGCCGCCGACCGGGCGCTGCGGCTCGGCCTCCCCGCGATCGCCAACCGCATCCTCGCGGAGAACCGCGACCGCACCCTGCGGGCGATGCGGGCCCGCGCCGCCGACGGCGCCGCCGGCTGAGCCGAGCGGCCTACCGGGGTCGGTAGCCGTCGAGGAAGCGGAGGATCGCCGCGATGTCGTACGGCACCGGCACGGTGTGCTGCACTCCGACCATCGCCACCCGCGACACGTGGGGACCGCTGGTGGTGGGGTAGCCGGCATGGGTGTCGGCGGTGCCGTACCACATCTGGTAGGGGATGGAGATCGTCTGGGCGGGCTGGGTGGCGCCCGCCGCGCGGATCGAGTCCAGGTGCTCGTTGGGGAGGTGGCCGTAGGGCAGGATGCCGACCGCGGCCGTGACCGAGCCGGGCGGGGCGGAGGCGACGTAGTTCAGCAGGGCGATCGTGCCCATCGAGCAGCCGATCAGCGTGATCGGCCGGTCGGGGCTGTACCTCGCCTTGAGCGCGGCGATGGCGTTGACGACAGTCCTGTTCCCCCAGGTCTCGGGGCCGCCCTCGTCGGTGAAGATCACCTCGTAGCCGTCCGCCCTCGCCGCGTCCAGCAGATCCCCGAGGGCGGGATGGAGCGGTGACTCGGCCATCCCGTGCAGGTAGATGAGCACTGGTTTCGGACGCGGAGGAGCGGGCGTGGGGATGGGGGTCGGCACCGGAGTCGGCGCGGGGATCGGCACCGTCGTCGACACCATCGGAACCGCCGTGGGCGCTGCGACGGTGGGCTGCCTCGTCGCCGCGCTCACCACCACACTGGGCCTGAGCAGCTGGTGGAGGCCGCCGACACCGGCCGCGAGGACGGCGAGGCCGCACGCGGTCGCCGCCACCTTGGTCGCCAGCCGGCGGCGCGGCACCGGTCCCTGTGGCGATGTCGCCCTGGTCGACACCAGCCGGCGGAACCTCATCGCGGGCGCCTCGACGAGGTGCCAGGAGACGAGCGCGAGCGCGACGGTGACCGGGGTGGACACCGCGAACAGCACGAGCGGATGAAGGTGCCCGCCGGCGAGGCTGAGGACGCTCTGCTGGATCGGGAAGGCCAGCAGGTACATGCCGTAGGAGGGGTCGCGGCGCTGCAGCACGGCACCGATGGGCATCCGCAGCTGGGCGAGGTAGACCACCTCGTAGGGCAGCACGACATTGCTGACCCACGGGGCCCATGGGTGACCGTAGCTCGACAGGAGGATGGCGCCGAGACCGACGCCGACGTACCAGCGCATCGGGACGCGGTCGCGGAAGGCGTACAGGATGGCTCCGACCACGAAGTACCGGGCGAAGGGTGCCAGGTACCTGGGCTGGAGGATCTCGACGGGGATGAAGGTGACGTATCGGTCCCAGGGCAGGGTCACCGCCACCAGGAGGAGCGCCGCGCCCACCCAGCGCCATCTGCGCAGCAGCAGGAACGCGATCAGCGGCATCGCGCAGTAGAGCGTGATCTCGTAGGCGAGGGTCCAGGTGGAGCCGTTCACGGCGGCCGCGACATTGCGCGTGAACACGCCGGGAAGGTCGTACTGCTGGTAGAAGAAGACGAGGTTCCACAGGTAGTCCCTGGTCTCGGTGGCGTGGAAGTACGTGCCCATCGACCGGGACGTCATCAGCGGCCCGATCACCAGCAGCGCGAGGAGGACGGCGAAGGTCGAGCCGGGGACGATGCGGAGGAAGCGCTTGAGGGCGAAGAGCAGCGGCCGGGGATCAGCTCTCCAGCTTCCCAGGAGAAGATGGCCGCTCACCACGAAGAAGGCGCACACGGCGAGGGTTCCGATGTCCGTGTACCCGAGGAACCGGGTCAGCGGAGGCGCCGAGCCGGTGAGCCGGTACGAGTGGTCGAAGATGACCGCCGCTGCAGCCAGCACCCTGATCAGCGTGAAGTTGTTCCGCCAGACATCCGCGGACCTGCCGGCCCGCTTTCCCGTC
>DASXNK010000085.1 GCA_036495095.1 Candidatus Dormiibacterota bacterium
CCCCCCAGCGCCGGCCCGGCCATGGCGGCGCGGCAGCGACCATGTCCCCTCCTGGCGAACCTTCCTGAAGCTGCCCGACCCTTCTGACCGTCAGGGCGGGTCCCGCCGCACGCCGCCACGTGCGGCGGGACGCTGATGCTACCGCGCCCGCCGAGTTTCTGCCAGATTCGGCGTGGTCAGGCGTTCAGCGAGCGCGAAGTGCTCGCCGCCGTCCGGTGCCGGCGAGCCGGCGTGGGCGATCAGGGTTGGAAGGTCTGCCCCAGGGGCGACGCGAAGAGGGTCTGGACCACCTTGAGGCCGCCCGGTGACTGGGCGTCGGGCTGGGTGATGAAGACCTGCCGCGCCGGCGGCTGGCCGGGCTGGCTGTAGTTCAGGGGCGCGATCAGGCCCTCGGTGTCGACGGCGCTGAGGCTGCGGAAGGCCCTGAGCAGCGCCGGCCGCTCCAGCGACCCGCTCTTGCAGGCGGCGTCGAGGATCCGGTACATGATCTCGGCCTGGCCGTATCCGTAGCCCGGGCTGCTGGCGCTCACCGGCTGGTTGGGATAGGCGGCGGCGTACTCGCCGCGGACCGTCGAGGGGCCGACGCCGTCGCCGGAGTAGGGCGCGTACGACTGCACCACGTAGAAGCTGTGGGAGAGCGCCGGCCCCGCCGGCCCGGTGAGCACCGAGGGGTCGAAGGTCGGGTTGGAGCCGAGGATGGTGAGGTCGTAGTGCAGCGCCTCGGCCGCGGTGGCGACCGCCGCCACCTGTCCGGGGGTGGCGGTGATCGCCGTGAAGTGGGCCCCCGCCGCCTTGAGCGCCTGCACCGGTGCGGTCATGTCCTTGTCGGTGGAGTGGATCCGCTGCTCGACCACGGTGAGGTGGTTGGCCGACGCCGCCGCCCGGGTGCCCGCCAGGGCGTTCTCGCCGAACTCGCCCTCGAGGTAGATGTCGCCGATCCTGTCGCCGCTGTGCAGCCCCTTGTTGCGCATCAGCCACTCGACCCCGTTGATCATCTCGAGGTCGTAGGTGGTGCCGCTGATCACCATGTAGGGGTTGGTGAGCAGCCTCGACGACCACGCGACCGCCTCGGTGAGCACCTGGTCGGTGGTGATGTTCGCCAGCACCGCCTGGATCTCGGGCGAGCCCAGCAGCTCCTGGAAGGCGAGCACCTTGGGCTGCATCGCGAGGTAGAGGCCGACGGTGTTCTGGACGTTGTAGCCGTGGTCCTTGACCAGCAGGTCGACCTTGCGGCCGCAGACCCCGCCCTTCCTGTTCTGGTCCTGCCAGAAGAGCTGGCTGCCCCGGGAGACGGTCTTGCCGAAGTCGGCGAAGATGCCGGTCAGGTCGGTGAGGACCCCGAGGGTGATGGTGTCGGATGTGACCCCCGGGCCCACCGGGATCGCCAGGCTGGGCGACACCGCCTGCTCGCAGGAGGTGACCACCTTCTGGGCCTGGGCGCGATCGAGCGCGTCCTGGGCCGCGTCGGGCTGCTTGAGGATGCCGGCGCGGGCGTCGGCGAAGCCGACGTCGAGGTTGTGGTCGGCGGAGCCGTCGACCCCGGTGCGCAGGTAGTCGTAGACCGCCTGGCCGCGGGGGCCGCACTGCGGGTAGCGCGACGTGAAGGCGGCCAGCGAGCCGCCGTTGCCGCCGCAGCCGGCGAGCACGCTGATCACGGCGACGAGGAGCATGGCCCTCGACGGCTTCATGGCGACACCTCCTCCTCGGTCGTCCGACGCGCCGGCGGGGGACCCTCCCGGGCCATGACCGCCCTCCCCCCTGGGTCCAAGGGTCGCGCGAGCAGCCTCGGGCGACGCGTGGGCCGCTGGAGTCTAGGGCCTGAGGGGCACATTGGACAGCGCGATGGCGGCGGCTGACGCGTGTGTGGCAAATAGGGTCTCGACGGGCATGGCCCGCGGATGCCACCATCCCCCCCTGCCCCGCGTTCAGGCACGGCCACAGGAGGGTGGGTCCGGCGATGTGCTCGTGGTGATGGCGGGGATGGCCGCCGCCCCCCGGTTCGACGAGGTCCGGCAACTGTACGGCGCGGCCGTCCACCGCTTCTGCCTCGTCGTCCTCGGCGACGGCGACGCCGCCGAGTCGGCGGCCAACCGCACCCTGGAGGCGGCCCAGGCGGCCTACCCGGTCGACCACCCGGAGGCCTCCATGGTGCCGGTCTGGCTGCTCGGGATCGCCTGCGAGGTGGCGGGGGAGGCCCGCCGGCGCCGCCGCGCGCCCCGCCGCACCGGCTCGGCCTCGGGCGAGCTCGACGCCGCCCTCTCCGCCGCCGCCGCGCTGCCCGACCAGGAGCTCTTCGCCGCGGCGTTGCGCGGCGCCGCCGGCCTCGGCTATGCGGAGATCGGCAGCCTCCTGGGCACCTCTCCCGAGGCGGCGCGGATGGCCTGCGGCTGGGCGATGCGCCGGATCCGCACCGGAGCGGGGAGGATCGGCTGATGAGCGACGCGTTCGACGCGGACGAGCTGTGGTTCGCCCATCTCCTCGCCTCGGTGCCCACCCCCGGCTCGCTGGAGCGGCCCGCCGCCCGTCCCGCCCGGGCCCGGTCCCGTGGCCGCCGCCGCTACCGCACCCTGGCGATGGCCGGCGGCCTCGCCCTGCTGGTGGGCGTCCTCGGCGGTCTCGGCCTGGGGCTGACCCGCGCCGGCGACCACAACGCCGGCGCACCGGCCACCGGTTCGCCCGCGCCCACCGCCCGGGTCCAGCCCGCCCTGGCCGGCGACGACATCCGCCAGGACGTGGTGCTCTTCGGCGGCCGCGGCCCCGGCGGCGCGGTCCTCGCCGACACCTGGACCTGGGACGGGAAGGCCTGGTCCGCGCAGCATCCGCTGCACAGCCCCCCGCCGCGGCGCGCCGCGGTGATGTCCTCCGACCCTCGCGGCGGCGGGGTCCTGCTGTACGGCGGGATCGGAACCGATGCCGACAAGCTCGCCGACACCTGGGAGTGGGACGGCACCGACTGGCGGCAGGTCGGCCCCCCCGTGGAACAGGGACCGGGACCGCGTGCCGGCGCCCTCCTGGTGGAGGACCCGGTGCACCGTCACCTCGTCCTCTTCGGCGGCCAGGGCGCCTCCGCCCCCCGGGGCTCGACCTGGAGCTGGAACGGCACCACCTGGACCGAGGAGAGGCCGGTGGACGCACCCCCCGACTGCGCCGGGGCCTCGATGGCCTACGACGACTCCTACCGGCGGGCGGTGCTGGTGACCGGCGCCGGCTGCACCGCCGCCGGCGCCGCCGGGGCGACGTGGACCTGGGACTGGCACAACTGGACCCGGCTGAGCCCGGCCGCCTCGCCGCCCCCGGGCAACGGCCAGACCATGGCCTACGACGACGCCAGCCAGCTGCTGGTGCTCACCGTCCCCCAGGCCGGGCGCGGCTGCGGCCTGGTCACCTGGACCTGGGACGACACCGGCTGGACCCTTCGCCCCGGCGCCGGCTCGCCGGTGGGGCCGGCCGCCGCGGTCCGCGACCCCGCCACCCGCAGGCCGCTGCTGCTGCCCGCCAGCGGCGAGACCTGGCTCTGGTCCGGCGGCGCCTGGACGGTGGTGGCCGGCGTGGCGCCGCCACCGGGCAGCTGCCCGACCCCGTAGACGGCCGCGGGACTGCAGCCGCGCGGTCATCACGGTTCGCGATGGGTCGATCAGGAACTGTGTGGTCAGACTGCGGGCGATCGCCGGAAAACCGCTCCGGCGCCCCGCTAGACTGGCTGCAACGTTGCGGCCAGCCGGCGGGGGACATGGTGAGGCTCTGCGTCCTTTCGGACATCCACGGCAATCTCCACGCGCTCGAGGCGGTGCTGGAGGACGTCCGCAGCGCCGGCGGCGACATGCTGGTGGTCGCCGGCGACCTGGTGCACCAGGGGCCGCGACCGGCCGAGACCGTCGACCTGCTGCGCAGCCTCGACGGCAGCGGCCTCGGCGCCGTGCACATGATCCGGGGCAACACCGACCGCCACGTCCTCGGCGAGCCGCCGCCGCCGCCCCCGGGCCCCGACGCCGCCGGGCGGGGGGCCGGGGTGGAGTGGACTCGGGCGCAGCTCGGCGAGGAGCGGCTGAGCTGGCTGGCCTCCCTGCCCGCCGAGCTGGTGGTCGGCGGGAGGCTGGTGGTGCACGGCTCGCCCCGGGCCGACGACCACGGCATCTGGCCGGAGACCCCGGTGGCGGACTTCGACAGCCCGCTCTGGGCCGACCTGCTGCTCTGCGGCCACACCCACCACTCCATGCACCGCCGCGAGGGGCGGCGTCACATCGTCAACGGAGGCAGCGTGGCCTGGCCGCTGGACGGCGATCCCCGCCCCGGGTACGCGGTGGTCGAGGAGGCGGAGAGCGGCGCCGAGGGGGTGCGGGTCGAGCTGCGCCGGGTCGAGTACGACCGCGCCCGCACCGTCGCCGAGCTCGAGGAGCGGCGCGTCCCCCGGCGGGAGGTGGTGCGGCGCTACATCGAGACCGCCACCTGGCGCACCCGGACCGAGGAGCCGGTGCGATGAGCCTGGTCAGGCCGCACGGCCCGGCGCGGCGCCTCCAGCCGCTGCTGGTGCCCCCGGCGGAGCGCGAGGCCGAGATCGCCCGCGCCGGCTCGCTGCGGCGGCTGCCGATGACCTCGCGGGAGACCTCCGACCTGCTCATGCTCGGCATCGGCGCCTTCACGCCGCTGCGCGGCTTCATGGGCGCCGCGGACTGGGGGACCGTCTGCGACCAGATGCGCCTGGCCGACGGCACCTTCTGGCCCATCCCCATCACCCTCTCGGCGACCGACGAGCAGGCCTCCGCCCTCGCCCCCGACGAGGAGGTGGCGCTGGTCGACGGCGAGAGCGGAGAGCTGCTGGGCACGCTGCGGGTGGAGGAGCGGTACGCCATCGACCGGCTCCACGAGTGCCGCGAGGTCTTCCGCACCGTCGATCCCCAGCATCCCGGCGTCGCCAAGGTGCTGGAGCAGGGCCCGGTGAACCTCGCGGGACCGGTCCGCGTGCTCGGAGAGGGGCAATTCCCGGAGCGCTACCCGGACATCTACCTGCGGCCGCACCAGACCCGGGCCCTCTTCGAGTCCCGGGGCTGGTCGACGGTGGCCGCCTTCCAGACCCGCAACCCGATGCACCGCGCCCACGAGTACCTCGCCAAGGTCGCCATCGAGGTGTGCGACGGCCTGCTCGTCCACCAGCTGCTGGGACGGCTGAAGGCGGGCGACATCCCCGCCGAGGTGCGGGTGCGCTGCATCGACGCGCTCGTCGAGGGCTACTTCGTGCCCGGCACCTGCGTCCAGGCCGGCTACCCGATGGAGATGCGCTACGCCGGCCCGCGGGAGGCGCTGCTGCATGCGGTGTTCCGCCAGAACTACGGCTGCAGCCACCTGGTGATCGGACGTGACCACGCCGGCGTCGGCAGCTACTACGGCCCCCTCGACGCCCAGCGGATCTTCGACGAGCTCCCCGCCGGCGCCCTCGAGCTGCGGCCGCTGAAGATCGACTGGACCTTCTTCTGCTCCGGGTGCGACGGCATGGCCTCGGCGAGGACGTGCCCCCACGGACCCGAGCAGCGCCTGCTCATCAGCGGCACCCGGGTGCGCGAGATGCTCGCCTCGGGCGAGGCCGTCGACGAGCACTTCAGCCGTCCGGAGGTCCTGGCGATCCTCCGCGAGTACTACTCCGGGCTCGACGCGAGGGTCGAGGCCGGGCTCCACTCCCACTGAGGACCAAGCGTGCCCACCTATGTCAACCCGGACAAGTGCGACGGCTGCAAGGCGCTCGACAAACCGGCGTGCGCGTACATCTGTCCCAACGACCTGATGATCCTCGACATGGTGCAGGGCAAGTCCTTCAACCAGGAGCCCGACCAGTGCTGGGAGTGCTACTCCTGCGTCAAGGTCTGCCCCCAGTCGGCGATCGCGATGCGCGGCTACAGCGACGTGATGCCGCTCGGCGCCAGCCTGACGCCGCTGCGCGGCACCGACTCGATCATGTGGACGGTGCAGTTCCGCGACAAGCGGGTGAAGCGGTTCAAGTTCCCGATCCGGTCCACCGCCTGGGGGACCATCGAGCCGTACGAGGGGATGCCCGCGCCCGACTCCGCGCGGCTCGGCGATCCCCACCTGTGCGGCGAGGACGCCTGGCTGGGGGTCGACACCCTGCCCGTCCCCGCCGAGGCCGCGACCGCCGGGCCGAGGGGGTAGAGAGATGGAGGCGCCCGCGCTGGAGGTGGTCGACACCGACCTGCTGATCCTCGGCGGTGGCATGGCGGGCTGCGGCGCCGCCTTCGAGGCCGGCTACTGGGGCCGCGACAAGGGCCTCCGGGTGACCCTGGTCGAGAAGGCGGCGGTGGAGCGGAGCGGCGCGGTGGCCATGGGCCTCAGCGCGATCAACTGCTACATGGGGATGCGGCACGGCGAGAACCAGCCCGAGGACTTCGTGCGCTACGTGCGCAACGACCTGATGGGCCTCTGCCGCGAGGACCTCGTCTACGACATCGCGCGCCACGTCGACTCGACCGTCCACATGTTCGAGAAGTGGGGCCTGCCGATCTTCAAGACCGAGGACGGGCGCTACAAGCGCGAGGGCCGCTGGCAGATCATGATCCACGGCGAGTCCTACAAGCCGATCGTCGCCGAGGCGGCGAAGAAGGCGATCGGGGCGGAGAACGTCTACGAGCGCCTCTTCGTCTCCCACGTGCTCACCGACGAGGCCACCGGGCGGGCGACCGGCGCGGTCGCGTTCAGCGTCCGCGAGCACAAGGTCTACGTCTTCCGGGCGCGGGCGGTGATCTCCAGCGCCGGGGGCGCCACCGGCGTGTTCCGTCCCCATGCGGTGGGGGAGGGTCTGGGGCGGATCTGGTACGCCCCCTGGAACACGGGGTCGGCGTACTCGCTGGCGATCAAGGCCGGCGCCACCATGACCCAGATGGAGCACCGGCTGGTGGTCACCCGCTTCAAGGACGGGTACGGGCCGGTGGGGATGTGGTTCCTGCTCTTCAAGGGGAAGGTGAAGAACGCCTACGGCGAGCTCTACGAGGACACCCAGCAGAAGGCGATCGCCCCCTACGCGCCCTACGACAAGGTGCGGCCGATCCCCACGCCGCTGCGCAACCACCAGATGCTCACCGACCGCGCCGAGGGCAGGGGCCCGCACTACATGCGCACCGACGAGGCCCTGCAGGCGCTCACCATGGGGCTCGACCCCAAGGCGGTGCGCGAGATCGAGAGCGACGCCTGGGAGGACTTCCTCGACATGACGATGTCCCAGGCGCTGCTCTGGGCGTCGCAGAACATCGACCCCGCCAAGGTCCCCTCGGAGCTCACCCTCACCGAGCCCTACCTGATGGGCTCGCACTCGTCGGCGACCGGCGCCTGGGTGAGCGGTCCCGAGGACCTCGCCCGCGACGGCTACTTCTGGGGCTACAACCGCATGACCACGGTGCCGGGGCTCTTCGCCGCCGGGGACGGCGTCGGCGGCTCGGCGCACAAGTTCTCCTCGGGCTCGTACACCGAGGGACGGCTGGCCGCCAAGGGCGCGATCTCGTACATGACCGACAACCCCGGCAGCTTCGAGCACGACCCCGCCCGGGTGGAGGAGATCACCGGCGAGCTGTTCCAGCCCTACCGGGTCTTCGAGGAGGCGCACGGCTCCTCCACGAAGGAGGACATCAACCCGAACTACTTCTATCCGAAGCAGGGTCTCCACCGGCTGCAGAAGATCATGGACGAGTACTGCGCCGGGGTTGGGGCCAACTACATCACCAACGAGCCGACCCTGCGCCGCGGCATGGAGCTGATGGAGGTCTTCAAGGAGGACATGGCGAAGGTCGCCGCCCGCGACCGCCACGAGCTGCTGCGCTGCTGGGAGCTGCGCGACCGCATCTGGTGCGCCGAGGCCCACATGCGCCACATCCTCCACCGCGAGGAGACCCGCTGGCCCGGCTACTACTACCGGATGGACCATCCGAAGATCGACGACGAGAACTGGAAGGTGTTCGTCAACTCACGGTTCGACGCCGGCAACGGCGGGTGGAAGATGTCGACTCATCCCTGCCACACCCTGGTGCCGTGAGCAGCGTCGCCGAGGTCGCGGCCGGGCCGGACGTCTCCGGCTCGGGCCACGACGCCGTCCTCGTCGTGGGCGGCGGGATCGCGGGGATCACCGCCGCCCTCGAGGCCGCCGAGGCGGGGATGTCCGTCTACCTGGTCGAGCGCGCCCCCCAGCTCGGCGGCCGGGTGGCGCAGCTGGCCCGGTACTTCCCCAAGCTCTGCCCCCCCACCTGCGGGCTGGAGATCAACTACCAGCGGCTGCGCGACAACCGCGCCGTCCGCCTGCTCACCACCACCGAGGTGGAGTCGATCTCGGGAGGGCCGGGCGCGTACGCGGTGCGGCTGCGGGTCGAGCCGCGCTTCGTCACCGACCGCTGCACGATGTGCAACGCCTGCGCCGAGGTCTGCCCCGTCGACCGGCCCAACGCCTTCGACTACGGGATGAGCACCACCAAAACGGCCTACCTGCCCCACGAGGCCGCCTACCCGGCGAGGTACGCGATCGACGCCTCGACCTGCCTCTTCGACGAGTGCGCGAAATGCGTCGACGCCTGCGCCTACGGGGCCATCGACCTCCACATGCAGCCCGAGATCGTGGAGCTGCGGGTGGGCGCGGTGATCATCGCCACCGGCTGGCGCCCCTACGACGCCCGGGCGATCACCAATCTCGCCTTCGGCCACTCGCCCAACGTGATCACCAACGTGATGATGGAGCGGATGGCGGCGGAGAGCGGACCGACCGGGGGCCGCATCGTCCGCCCCTCCGACGGCGCACCGGTGCGCAGCGTCGCCTTCATCCAGTGCGCCGGGTCGCGCGACCGTCTCCACCTGCGCTACTGCTCGAGCATCTGCTGTCTCGCATCGCTGAAGGAGGCGAGCCTGGTGCTCGATCGGAACCCCGACGCCCAGGTGCACGTCTTCTACATCGACCTGCGCACCCCGGGCACCTACGAGGCCTTCGCCGCGGGGGTGCTCGGCCATCCCCAGGTGCACGCGGTCAAGGGCAAGGTCGCCGACATCCTCGAGGACCCCGCGACCGGCGAGCTCGTCGTCGTCGCCGACGACATGGTCGGGGCGGGGATGAGCCGCACCCGTGTCGACCTCGTCGTGCTCGCGACCGGGATGGCGCCGAGCCTCGGCGACGCCCCCACCGCCGGCGTCGACCTCGACGAGGACGGCTTCGTCGTCGAGGGAACCGACGCCGATGGCATCCTCGTCGCCGGCTGCGCCCGCGCCCCGGTCGACGTCGCCACCGCCACCGTCGACGCCACCGCGGCGGCGATGCGCGCGATCGCCCTGGTGCGGCGCAGCCCGGCGGGGGTGAGCGGGGGCGTCCCCCGCCGGAGGGAGAGCTGACGATGGCGGCGCGGAAGACGGGCGTCTACGTCTGCGAGGGCTGCGGCATCGGCGAGTGCGTGAGCAGCGCGGCGCTGCTCGAGAGCGCCGCCGGCGAGGCCGGGGTCGCGGTGACCCGCACCTCACGGGCGTTCTGCCTCGAGGACTCGGCGCGGATCCGCGAGGACATCGAGAGCGAGGGGCTGGAGGCGGTCGTCATCGCCGCCTGCTCGCCGCGGGTCAACCGGCAGGTGTTCGACCTCCGGCCGGCGATGGTGCGGCGGGTCAACCTCCGCGAGCACGTCGCCTGGAGCCAGGCGCCGCAGGACGAGGCCACCCAGGAGCTGGCCGACGACCTGCTGCGGATGGGGATCGCCGCCGCGCAGCACACCACCCCCCCGGTGGCCCGCATCGAGGACTGCGAGCGCCGCGTGCTCGTCGTCGGCGCCGGGCCGGCGGGGTTGAGCGCCGCGCTCAGCGCCGCCGAGGGTGGCTACGCGGTGACCCTGGTGGAGCGCGAGGCAGAGGCCGGCGGCTTCCTCCGCCGCCTCCACCGCGGCTGGGCGGCCCGCGGGTCGCTCGAGCCGGTCGACGTCGACGGCCTCGTCGCCCGGGTGCTCGACCACCCCTCGGTCACCCTGCGGACGGGCACCACCGTCGGCGGCGTCGAGGGCCAGCCGGGGCGGTTCGTGGCGACTCTCGAGGGCCCCGACGGCGCCGAGACCGTCGAGGCCGGCTCGGTGGTGATGGCCACCGGTTTCGAGCCGGTCGCCGCCGCGAGCTTCGCCGCCTACGGGCTCGGCGAGAACCCCGACGTCATCTCCTCGGTGGAGATGGAGGACCTCTGCCGCGGCGGCGGGCTGCTCCGCCCCTCCGACGGCCGGCCGGCGCGACGGGTGGCCATCCTCGCCTGCGACGGCCCTGCCGACACCGCCAACCTCCCCTACACCGGCAACGTCACCAGCATGACCGCGCTGAAGCAGGCGATGTACGTCCGCGAGCGCGATCCGGAGGCCGAGGTCTACCTGGTCTACGAGGACATGCAGACCCCGGGGCGCGACGAGCTGTACTACCGGCGGGTCCAGGAGGACCACGGCGTCTTCCTGATCCGCGGTCAGGTGCGCGCGGTCGAGCCGGCCGGGATGAACGGCGACGCCCACCTGCGGGTGACCGCGCGGAACACCGTGCTCGCCGGCGACGTCACCCTCGAGGCCGACCTGGTCGTCGTCCAGCAGGGCATGGTGCCGGCCTCGGCGCTGCCGGCGGGGAGCGCGGCGCTCTCGCTCGGCTACCTCCAGGGCGGCGCGATGCCGACCGGCCGGGCCGGCTTCGCCGACTCGAACTTCCTCTGCTTCCCCTACGAGACCCGCCGCACCGGCATCTACTCGGCGGGCTGCGTCCACCGCGCCCAGGACATCGGCCAGAGCCGCCGCGACGGCGCCGCCGCCGCCCTCAAGGCGATCCAGGTGGTGGAGAAGGCGGCGTCCGGGCAGGCGGTGCACCCCCGGGTCGGCGAGCTCGGCTACCCGCAGTTCCTGATGAGCCGCTGCACCGCGTGCGGCCGGTGCACCCAGGAGTGCCCGTTCGGCGCCCTCGAGCTCGACGCTCTGCGCCACCCGGAGATCAACACCAACCGCTGCCGCCGCTGCGGCATCTGCATGGGCGCGTGCCCGGTGCAGGTGATCTCGTTCCCCGACTACTCGGTGGAGCAGATCTCGGCGATGCAGAAGGTCATCAGCCTTCCCGAGGATGACGAGGACCGGCTGCGCGTCCTGGTCTTCGCGTGCGAGAACGATGCCTACCCCGCGCTCGACATGGCGGGCATCAACCGGCTGCGGCTGCCGGTCGAGCTCCGGGTGGTCCCGGTGCGCTGCCTCGGCTCGGTGAACGCCGTGGTGGTCGCCGACGCGGTCCAGCGCGGCTTCGACGGCGTCGCCCTGCTCGGCTGCCGGTCGGGCCCCGACTACCAGTGCCACTTCATCCAGGGCAGCGAGCTGCTCGGCAAGCGCATGGACAACGTGCGCGAGACCCTGGGGCGGCTGGCCCTGGAGGAGGAGCGGGTGCAGGTGCTCGAGACCTCGATCGCCGACGCCCGCCGGCTGCCGGGGGTGCTCGGGGGCTTCGTCGAGCAGATCCGCGCGCTCGGCGCCAACCCGATGAAGGGGTTCTGAGCATGAGCACCGTGGAACGCCCGGCGCCCGCCCCCATGGCCCTGCGTCCCGACGGCGGGTTCCTGCGCGACCTGATCGAGCGCGCCGGCGACTCCTTCAAGCGCTGCTACCAGTGCGGCACCTGCTCGGTGGTCTGCCCCTTCGCGTTCGCGGGCACCGGGCTGCCCCGGCAGGAGATGGCGCTGGCGCAGTGGGGGCTGAAGGACGCGCTGCTCGACAGCCCCAACCTCTGGCTGTGCACCACCTGCGGAAACTGCGCGCGGCTCTGCCCCCGCGAGGTCGACATCCCCGGCACCATCCGGGCGGCGCGCGAGCTCCAGGTGCTCGAGCGGGGCACCACCCCCGAGCTCACCACCGCGTTCGAGAACACCAGCCGCCACGGCAACCCGCTGGGGCTGCCGGCGCGGCGGCGGGCCGACTGGGCCGGGGGCGCCGGCGTCGCGGTGCCGGTCATCTCCAGGGATCGACGTCCGGTCGACGTGCTCCTCTGGGTCGAGTGCTACTGGGCGTACCACCCCCGCGGCAACAGTGCCGCGCAGGCGACGGCACGGATCCTCACCGCGCTCGGCGTCGACTTCGGCATCCTCGGCGTCGAGGAGCGCTGCGTCGCCGACTCCCAGCGGCTCGCCGGCGAGACCGGCATCTTCGAGGAGGCGGCGGAGCGGAACCTCGAGACCCTGCGCGGCCACGAGTTCTCGATGCTCGTCACCCCGGATCCCCACGCGTACAACGCCTTCCGCAACCTCTACCCGGCGCTCAACGGCGGCGTCGCCCTGCCCGTCCAGCACTA
The DNA here is from genome assembly GCA_036495095.1 of Candidatus Dormiibacterota bacterium. NCBI lineage: Bacteria > Bacillati > Candidatus Dormiibacterota > Candidatus Dormiibacterota bacterium. The sequence goes on from DASXNK010000085.1 coordinate 12,304, forward strand.
CACCCAGTTCCTGGCGGGACGGATCGGCGATCTCGAGCTCCGGCCGGTGGCGCCGCGGCGGGTCACGTTCCACGACCCCTGCTACCTGGGACGTCACAACGGCGAGTTCGAGTCGCCGCGCCGGCTGATCGAGGCCATCCCCGGGCTGACCCTGACGGAGATGGCCCACTGCCGGGCCAACGGCTACTGCTGCGGCGGCGGCGGCGGCGGGATGTGGAACAGCTCGTTCGTCAGGGAGCACGCCGAGGAGCGGCTCGCCGAGGTGCGGGTTCGCGAGGCGGTCGCCACCGGCGCCGAGGTGCTGGCGGTGTGCTGCCCGTTCGAGGTGTCGCTGTTCGAGGATGCGGTGAAGAGCACGGGCAACGAGGGGGCCCTGCTGGTGCGGGACATCGCGGAACTGCTGGACGAGTCGCTCGCAGGCTGAGGGCGGCGGCACCGTCCGGAGGTGCGGTTACGCCTCCCCGTCCTGGATGAGCCTCAGCAGGTGATACAGCAGCACCAGCTGGGTCAGGGCCAGGGGCTCGCTGCGCTGGGCGCCCTCGAGCTGGCCGAGCGAGGTGGGCACCGGGTCCTCCTCACCGAGGAGGTTCCAGATGTGCCGCTCGACCTCGGCGCTGTGCTCCTTGGGCGCATGCCCGTGGACGTGCAGGGCGTCGACCGGCTTGCCGTCCTCGTCACGCACCAGCTTGAGGTGGATGGCGCGGCGGTTGTCGTCGGTGAGCACCGTGGAGAGGTCGGGGTGGCGGATGGTCGGCCGCAGCAGCAGCGTGGCGCTGAGCGGATGGTCGCTGCCGCCGGTGGCGGGGCGGCCGGGATGGGTGTGCCCGTTGGCGCCGTTCGAGTTGTGCTGGAGCGGGGCGAACTGCACCACCACGTCGGCGTCCCGGCGCTGGGGGCGGATGAACTGCGCCGACTCGGGCTCGCGGCGGGTCAGCTCGGCGAGCACCTGGCCCACCGAGTAGCCGCGCTTCCGGCAGTCGCGGTCGATCTTCCAGCCCTGGCGGATCTCCTCGGGCGGGTCCATGTAGACGGTGACGTCGAAGCAGGCGCGGGCCAGCTTGGTGGAGATCGGCAGCAGGCCCTCGACGATGACGATGTCGCTGGGCTCGATCAGCTCGGGGCGTCCGAAGGTGCCGCTGCGGTGGTTGTAGACCGGCTTGAGGATCGGCTGGCCGGTGGCGAGCAGCTGCAGGTGCTGCTCCATGATGTCGATGTGGTTGCAGTCGGGGTGGAGGGGGGTGAAGGGGAGGTGCTTGCGCTCCTCCCGGTCGTAGCGGTGGTAGTCGTCGGCGCACACCGCGGTCACCCGGAGGTGCCGGAGTGCCTCGACCAGGCCCGCGGTCAGCGTGGTCTTGCCCGAGGCGCTGTCCCCGGCGATGGCCAGCATGACGGGGCGACGGGTGCGCACCGTCGTAGCGCTCCGCGCACGCCGCATGGCCATCAGCTTCTCGGGCATACCCACTCCTCCTCAGCCTGTGCTGACGACGTTACCGCCGCGCTCCCGTCGAATCCTCCCCCACAGGGGGGAATGAGGCGGGGATGCCGTGGAGCCCCATCGTCGCACGCCGTCGGGGCGCCGTCGACGGCGCCCGTCGGGAGAGCTACAGTGGACTCGCGTGGCCGCCCTCGCGGCACGTCAGGGGAGCTTGATGTCGGGGACGGTGGAACAGCCTGCCGCCACGCCGGAGGCGGCGGCGCCGGCGCCCGCGCCACGGGTGCGGCTGCGCGTGCTGCTGGTCGACGACCACCAGATGGTGATCGACGGCCTGCGTGCCATGCTCGCCAACTACCCAGGCCGGGTCGAGGTCATCGGCGACTGCAGCACCCTCGAGGGGGTGCTCGCCCGGCTCCGCACCGACCCGCCCGACGTGGTCCTGCTCGACGTCCGGCTGCGCGGCCAGAGCGGCCTGGACATCTGCAGCGAGGTGGTCCGCGCCCGTCCCCAGACCAAGGTGGTGTTCCTCACCGTCTACGACTACGAGCAGTACCTCTTCCAGGCGCTGCGGCTGGGGGCGGCGGGCTTCCTGCTCAAGCGGGTGACCGGTGCCGAGCTGGTCGACCACCTGGAGCGAGCCCGGGACGGCGAGATCGTCATCGACCCCTCGATGGCGGGGCGGGTGGCCCTCGCCGCGGCCCGGCTCCAGAGCGGCGAGTTCTGGCCCGGTGCCCACCTCGGGCTCAGCCAGCGCGAGAGCGAGGTGCTCCAGCTCATGGTCGGCGGGCTCAGCAACCGGGCGATCGCCCAGCGCCTCTTCGTCGGCGAGGAGACGGTGAAGAGCCACACCCGCTCCATCTACCGCAAGCTCGAGGTCGGCGAGCGCGCCCAGGCGGTCGCCGTGGCATTGCGCGAGGGCCTCTTCCACTGAGCGTCGAGGAGGCCGTGCCGGAGCTCCCCTCCCCCGAAGCGCAGGAGGAGAACGAGCTGCTGCGGCGGATCATCGCCACCTTCTCGGCCGGGCTCGACCTCGAGGGCACGGTGCGCCGGCTGGCCCGGCTGATGATCGAGGTGACCGCCGCCGACGTCTGCTTCGTCCACGTCCTCGACGAGACCGGCCGGCGGCTGGTGCTCGCCGGCGGCACCCCGCCCTTCGACGAGCTCGCCGGCACCATCGAGCTCGCCGTCGGCGAGGGGGTGGCCGGCTGGGTGGCGCTGCACGGCGAGCCCGCCGTCGTCGAGGACAAGTGGAACGATCCCCGCTATCGGTACTTCCCCGAGCTGCGCGGCGAGAACTACGCCTCGCTGCTCTCGGTGCCGATGATCAGCCGCCCCGGCCACCTCGTCGGGGTGCTCAACGTCCACTCCGAGAGCCGCCGCCATTTCTCACCGGACAAGGTGATCCTGGTCGGCCACGTCGCCAACCTGATGGCCGGCGCGGTCGAGAACGCCCGCCTCTACACCCGGCTCGCCGAGCGCGAGGAGGCGGTGGAGCGCTTCGCCCAGCACACCCTCGAGCTCCAGGAGGCCGAGCGCCAGCGGCTCGCCGCGGAGATCCACGACGGCATCAGCCAGCGGATCGTCAGCCTCCACTACCACCTCTGCGCGGCCGCCGAGACGCTGCCGCCGGAGAGCGCCCGGGTCGCCACCCAGATCAGCGCCGCCCGCGACCTCGCCGCCGCCGCCCTCGACGAGGCCCGCTCGGCGATCGGCGGGCTGCGGCCGCCGCTGCTCGACGACCTCGGCCTCGGCGCCTGCCTCCGCGGGCTGGCCCGGGACCTGCCCCCGGGGATCTCCGCCGACGTCGAGGTGGACACCTCCGACCTCGACGCCCACGTGGAGACCGCGATCTACCGGATGGCCCAGGAGGCGCTCCAGAACGTGATCAAGCACGCCGGGGCGAGCCACGTGCGCATCGAGCTGCGCTCGCTCCCCCACGTGGTGCGGGTGCTGGTGGTCGACGACGGGGTGGGCTTCGCTCCCGAGGCGGTGGTGGGGCAGCCGGGGGGCACCCGCTACGGGCTCACCGGCATGCAGGCGCGCGCCGACCTGGTGGGGGCGGAGCTGCGAATCGACTCCACGCCGGGCAGGGGCACCCGGGTCAGCATCACCGTGCCGGTCAGCGAACCGCTGCGTCGGTGAGCCCGGCGCCGGCGCTCAGCACCGCCTGACCCCCGGCCGCGGGGCCGTCGGGATGGCCGAACACCGCGGTGCCGGCGACCAGCACGTTGGCTCCCGCCTCCACGCAGGCGCGGGCGTTGGACGCGTCGACGCCGCCGTCGACCTCGATCTCGGTGTCCAGCCCCTGGCGGTCGATCTCGGCGCGGACCCGCTCGACCTTGAGCAGGGTGCGGGGGATCAGCTTCTGGCCGCCGTAGCCGGGGTTGATCGTCATCACCAGCGCCAGGTCGCAGACCTCGAGGATGTCGTCGAGGTTGGAGGCCGGGGTGCTGGGATTGATGGCGGCGCCGCTGCGGCAGTCGAGGGCGCGGATCGCGGTGAGGGTGCGGTGGAGGTGCGGGCACACCTCGTAGTGGACCGTGATCGCGTCGGCGCCGGCCCGGGCGAAGGTCTCGAGGTGGCGGTCGGGCTCGATGATCATCAGGTGGAGCTCGAGCGGCAGGGTGGTGATCCTCCTCAGCGCCCGCACCGTGTCGGTGCCGAAGGTGAAGTTGGGGACGAACACGCCATCCATGACATCGACGTGGAGCCGCTCGGTGCCGCTGCCCTCCAGCGACCGCACCGAGTCGGCGAGGTGGGCGAAGTCGGAGGCGAGCAGGCTCGGGGCGAGGTGGATGGCGTCCCTGCAGGGTGTCCAGCGCGGCATCCGCCGATCATCACAGAGTCGGAGGCTCACCCGCGGGGGATCCGCGGGAGGAGCCGGCTCCCCCGGGCGTCGCGGAGCAGGGCCATCGCGGACTGGCGGCCGGGGGTGCCGGCGACCCCGCCGGTGGGGCTGGTGCCCGCCCCGGAGACGTAGAGACCCGCCACCGGGGTGCGGTGGCCGGCCAGGGTCCGGGTGGGGCGGAGCGGTCCGAGCTGGTCGAGGGTGATGTCGAGGTGCATGGGATGGGCGCCCGGCCAGCGCTCCTGCTCCTCCATCAGGTCGGGGGTCCGGGGAGCCACCCCGGTCACGCTCGCCCGGAACCCCGGCGCCCGCGACTCCACCGTCGCCAGGCACGCCTCGACGAACTCCTCACTGCGCGCCGCCCAGCCGCCCTCGACCCGGGCCGGGGCGGCGGGGCAGGCGAGGTACACGGTGTGCGCCCCCGCCGGCGCCAGGCCGGCGTCGATCGCCGAGGTGGTGAAGGCGTAGAGCGGCACCGGGTCGGGGAGCATCCCCGCCTCCGCCCTCAGCCAGCCGTCGCGGAGGTCGTCGAGGCGGTCGACGAAGCTCTGCAGCCCGTGGTGGTCACCGGGGCGGCGGTCCGGGTACTCGGGCAGCCGGTCGGTGGCGACGTGGACCAGCGCCTGCACCACGTTGCTGCGCCGGGTGGCCGCGAGCTCGGCCCCGGCCTCGCCGCCGAGCGGTGGGTGGAGGAGCTCGAGCAGCGCCCGCCGGGGGTCGAGCGCGGTGGTGACGGTGGCCGCCGCGATCCGCTCGCCGCCCTCCAGGACGACGGCGCGGACCCGGCCGTCCGGGGCCTCGATGCGCTCCACCGGCGCCGCGCAGCGCAGCTCGCCGCCGAGCGCGCGCAGCCGGACGGCCAGGGCGTCGACCAGGCCCTGGGCGCCGCCCTGGGCGTGCCACTGGCCGACGAGGTGGTAGGCGGCCTGCCAGAAGGCGAAGATCGCGCCGCCGGGGCTGCTCGGCCCCACCCCGGCGTGGGCGGCGAAGGCGGCCACCGGTCCCCGCACCAGGTCACCCCGGAGGTGGCGGCGGAGCAGCTGGTCGTAGGCGCCGAGGAGGTCGCTGGCACGGGCCAGAGGGTCGTGGCGGAGCAGGCGCAGCAGGGCGAGGCCGCGCCCGGGCAGCGCCGCCAGGCTCGACTCGCCGCGGATCGCCGGCAGCACCGAGTGCACCACCGGCAGGGCCGCCTCGATGAACGCGCGGTAGGCGCGGGCCTCCTCGCGGTCGTGCTCCGCGATCGAGGCGACGGTGCGCTCGACCGAGCGGTGGAAGCGCACCCGGCGGCCGTCCTCGTGGATCGCGACCGAGAAGGGGTCCATCTCGAGGTAGCGCAATCCCGCCCCGGCGAGGTCGAGCTCGGCGGGGATCGAGGTCATGTTGATGAGGTTGTGGGCCACCGAATGGAGGTCGAAGCGATGACCGGGGACGGTCTCCTCGGTGCGCGAGCCGCCGCCGGGGCGGTCGAGCGCCTCGAGGACCAGCACCTCGCGGCCCGCCCGGGCGAGGTAGCAGGCGGCGACCAGGCCGTTGTGGCCACCGCCGACGACGACGTCGGGGAGGGTCACGTGCCGGGATGCCGGCCGCCGGGCCGGGCCAGCACCTCGAGCACGGTGTCGGGGGCTCCGTGGATGCGCAGACCGGTGCCGTTGCCCCCGGGGACGATCTCCACCGCGCTCCCCGGGGGCGGGAGGAAGCGGTGGAAGCCGTCGAGGGCGAGCAGCCCGAGCAGCACCGCCGCCGCCCGGATCACCCCCTCGTGGGTGACCACGACGAGCGGCTCCGACCCCTCGCCCCAGCGCTCGCGGAGGAACTCGGTGAGCCGTTCGAACAGCGAGGCAACCGGCTCGCCGCCGGGTGGGGTGCCGCCGAGGACGTCCTCGTGGTGGCGGGCGTGGGCCTCGGGGTCGGCGGCGCGGACCTCCGCGTGGCTGCGCCCCTCCCAGCTCCCGAAGCTCAGCTCCATCAGCCGGGGATCGGGCCGGCAGGGCGCCCCGGTTGCGGCGGCGATCGCCTCCGCGGTCTCCCGGGTGCGGCTGAGCGGGCTGTGCCACACCGCCGCCGCGGGACGCTCGCGCAGCTCGGCGGCGAGCCGCCGCGCCTGGGTCCTGCCCAGCTCGGAGAGGGGCACGTCGATGTGTCCCTGGTAGAGGCGGACCGGGTCGGTCCAGGGGGTCGCGCCGTGGCGGACCAGCAGCAGCGGCGGCCGGCCCGCGATCGGGAGTGGGTCGGCGCTGGCGGGGGTCGGCGGCACGGACTCCCAGCCTACCGGCGCGCCCACCGGGCGTCGTCACCCCGGCGCGGGACCGCGGGTGGGAGGTGGAACTCACCGGCGCTCAGCAGGTGGTCGATGAAGAGCTCGGCGGTGGCGCTGAGGGCGTCGTCGCCGCGGGTGATGAGGTGCCAGGCGCGGTGCAGCGGCATCCCGGCGACCCGCAGCTGGACCAGCGTGCCCCGGGCGAGCTCGTCGCCGACCGCGTCGAGGGAGAGCAGGGTGATCCCCAGCCCGACGGCGAGCGCCTCGCGGATGGCGCCGTTGGAGCCCAGGGTCAGGGTGGGGGGCGAGAGGCCGGCGGCGGCGAGGTACTCGTCGGTGGTGGCGCGGGTGCCGGAGCCGGGCTCGCGCAGCAGCCAGGTCCTGCGGGCGAGCTCGTCGGGCCGGGGCGAGCGCGGCAGCATCCCCGGGGGCGCCACCAGCACCAGCGTGTTGGGCCGGACCGCGCGGGTGCGCAGCGGCGACGGATCCGGGGGACGGCCGCCGATGACCAGGTCGACCTCGTGGTGCTCGAGCAGCGAGAAGACCCGTGGCCGGTTGGCCACCTCCAGGCTGATCTCCGCCGAGGGGTGCTTCGTCCGGAAACCGGCGATGAGGCGGGGGAGGAGCTGCTCGCCGGCGGTGGTGACCCCGGCGAGGCGCACCCGCCCGCGCTCGGGGGCGGCGGCGCCGGCGGTCGCCACCGCCGCCTCCTCGAGCAGGCCCAGGACCCGGCGGGCGTAGCCGGCCAGCACCGTGCCCGCCGGGGTGAGGCGCAGGCCGCGGCCGTCGCGGGCCACCAGGCGCACCCCCAGCTCCTTCTGCAGGGCGGCGATCTGGGAGGAGACCGCGGGCTGGGTGACGAAGAGCCGCTCCGCCGCCGCGCGCACCGATCCGGTCGACGCGACCTCGAGGAGGGTGCGGAGCTGTCCCAATGTCATAAGCCCAAAGTAATGGATCGCAACCAAAAAAACAATTGACGCTGCAGGGTTGGGTGACGCATCCTGTGGTCGCGAGGTGTCCCGCGGGTGGATGCCGGCGACGGCGTCGAACCCACCGGACCCCAGGAGGCGATATGACCACACTGGACGCGAGCGAAGCCAGGACCGAGGGAAAGAAGACCGAGGGAAAGAAGGAGGAGAAGCGCTCCCGCTGGTCCTCCGGGGTCATCCCCTACAAGACCATGGGGTACTGGGAGCCGGACTACGTTCCCAAGGCCTCCGACATCCTCTGCGCCTTCCGGATCACCCCGCAGGCGGGCGTCGACCCCGAGGAGGCGGCCGCGGCGGTCGCCGGTGAATCCTCGACGGCGACCTGGACGGTGGTCTGGACCGACCGGCTCACCGCCCACAGCCACTACCAGGCGAAGGCCTACCGGTGCGAGGCGATCCCGGGGTCCGACAACCAGTACATGGCGTTCATCGCCTACGACATGGACCTCTTCGAGGAGGGCTCGATCGCCAACCTCACCTCCTCGATCATCGGCAACGTCTTCGGGTTCAAGGCGCTCAAGGCGCTGCGGCTCGAGGACATGCGGATCCCCCCGCACTACGTGAAGACGTTCCCCGGGCCGCCCCACGGCATCGTGATGGAGCGCGAGTACATCAACAAGTACGGCCGCCCGCTGCTCGGCGCCACCACCAAGCCCAAGCTGGGGCTGTCGGCGCGCAACTACGGACGGGTCGTCTACGAGGCGCTGCGCGGCGGGCTCGATTTCACCAAGGACGACGAGAACATCAACAGCCAGCCGTTCATGCGCTGGCGCGACCGCTACCTCTCGTCGATGGAGGCGGTGAACAAGGCGCAGGCGGAGACCGGTGAGGTCAAGGGTCACTACCTCAACGTCACCGCCGCGACGATGGAGGAGATGTACGAGCGCGCCGAGTTCGCCAAGGAGATCGGCTCGGTCATCATCATGCAGGACCTCACCGTGGGCTACACGGCGATGACCTCGATGTCGAAGTGGGCGCGGAGGAACGGGATGATCCTCCACCTCCACCGCGCCGGCCACGGCACCTACACCCGGCAGAAGAATCATGGGGTGAGCTTCCGGGTGATCGGCAAGTGGGTGCGGCTGCTCGGCGTCGACCACGTCCACGCGGGCACCGTGGTGGGCAAGCTCGAGGGCGACCCGAGCATGATCGCCGGCTACTACGACACCCTGCGCCTGCCCTTCGTCAAGGAGAACCTGGCGCGCGGCATCTACTTCGACCAGGACTGGGCGTCGATGCCGGGCGTGATGCCGGTCGCCTCGGGCGGCATCCACGCCGGCCAGGCGCACGAGCTGCTCCACCACCTCGGCGAGGACGTGGTGCTCCAGTTCGGCGGCGGCACCATCGGCCATCCGATGGGCATCGAGGCGGGCGCCACCGCCAACCGCGTCGCCGTCGAGCTGATGATCCAGGCGCGCAACGAGGGGAAGGACTACCTCAAGGAGGGTCCCGAACTGCTCCGCAAGGGCGCGAAGTGGTGCGCCCCGCTGCGTGCCGCGCTCGACGTCTGGGGCGACATCAGCTTCAACTACGAGTCCACCGACACCCCCGACGTGCTGCCCACGGCGACCCCGGTCTAGCAGGAGAAGCGAACATGTACGTCACCCAGGGAACCTTCTCCTACCTGCCGCCGCTGACCGACGATCAGATCAAGCTGCAGGTGCAGTACTGCCTGGACCAGGGCTGGGCCGTCTCCGTCGAGTACACCGACGATCCCCATCCCCGCAACTTCCTGTGGGACATGTGGGGGCTGCCGATGTTCGACATGAAGGACCCGGCCGCGATCCTGCTCGAGATCAACCGCTGCCGTGAGGCCAACCCCCAGAAGTACGTCCGGGTGAACGCCTACGACGCCACCCTCGGCCGGCAGACCACCGCGCTCCAGTACATCGTCCAGCGGCCCGACAACGAGCCCGGCTTCCGGCTCGAGCGGCAGGAGAGCCACGACCGCCAGATCCGCTACACCCTGCATCCGTACGCGCTCGACCGCCCCGCGGGTGAGCGCTACCAGAAGTAGGCAGGGATGAGCGATCAGCCTCCGTCCTTCCAGATGCCTCGCGGCGGCGCGCGGCAGGGACCTCCGTCCCTGCCCGCGCCGGACGAGGAGAAGGCGCCGCCGCGGCTCGGCGAGAACGACCTCGTCGACCTCGAGGCCGAGCTCCGGGGCTCACAGGTCTTCGACGTGCTCGAGCAGCTCGACCGCGAGCTGATCGGCCTGGTGCCGGTGAAGACGCGCATCCGCGAGGTCGCCTCGCTGCTGCTGGTCGACCGGATGCGTCGCAACTACGGGCTCGACTCCGAGCGGCCCACGCTGCACATGTGCTTCACCGGCAGCCCGGGGACGGGCAAGACCACGATCGCGATGCGCATGGCCGAGGTGCTCCACCGGCTCGGGTACCTGGGCAAGGGGCACCTGGTCACGGTCACCCGCGACGACCTCGTCGGCCAGTACATCGGCCACACCGCGCCCAAGACCCGCGAGGTGTTGAAGCGGGCGATGGGCGGGGTGCTCTTCATCGACGAGGCCTACTACCTGTACCGGCAGGAGAACGAGCGCGACTACGGGCAGGAGACCATCGAGATCCTCCTCCAGGTGATGGAGAACCAGCGCGACGACATCGTCGTCATCCTGGCCGGCTACAAGGACCGGATGGACACGTTCTTCCAGAGCAATCCCGGGATGAGCTCGCGGATCGCCCACCACATCGACTTCCCCGACTACACCATCGACGAGCTGATGGGGATCGCCGGGCTGATCCTCGAGCGCCAGAACTACCGCCTCAGCGAGGACGGTGAGAGCTCCTTCCGCGAGCTGATGGAGCGGCGGATGCGCCAGCCGCGCTTCGCCAACGGGCGCAGCGTGCGCAACGGGCTGGAGCGGGCGCGGCTCCGCCAGGCGAGCCGGCTGATCAGCGCCGGGGGCTCGATCGGCCGCGACGACCTGATGCGGATCGAGGGCGAGGACATCCGCAAGAGCCGTCTCTTCGACGTCGACGACATCAGCGGCGAGGAGCCCACCGGGGACGCGGAGGCGCCGGCCGCCGGGAACGGTCACCGCTCCTCCTGAGCGGCTGACGCTCGAGCAGGGCGCGGGCGCGGGGGCCGCCGAGCAGCTCGCCGCCGACCACGGTCGCGAGCAGCAGCGCCCCGACGGCGAGATCGAGGTGGGCGGGCCGGTACCCGGCGAGCGGGCGGTACCGGGCCATCACCTCGGGGAGGGCGCCGGCCGCCGCCCCGGCGGCGAGGGCGGCGACCACCCGCCCGCGCCCGAGCAGCAGCACCAGGCCGACGAGCAGCAGCGACCGGGCGACCGAGAAGCTCTCCGGGCCCACCCTCCCGGAGTACAGCGCCAGGGCGCAGCCCGCCAGCGCGCCGAGCACGGCGGCGATCAGGTACGCGGCGAAGCGGGTGGCGGTGACGTCGATGCCGCGCACCTCGGCCGGGTTCTCCCCCGCCGCCGCCGCCCGCAGCAGCGTGGCGAAGCGCGACTCGCGGAGCACCAGCACGGCCAGGACGCAGACCACCAGGAGAAGGAGCAGGCCGTAGTAGAGCACCACGCCGGCCTCGACCTGGTAGCCGCCCATCCGCAGCGGCTGGGAGACGGCGGGGGTGAGCCGCCGGGTCCCGCCGATCGCGTGGCTGCGGAAGACGGCGGCGTCGAGCACCGCCGCCACCCCCAGGCTGACCACCGCGACCACCTCACCGCGCCGCTGCACCGCGCACACCGCGCCCACCAGCGCCCCCAGGATCAGCGCCAGCGCCAGCGCGTAGGTGACGGCGATGACCAGCGGCTGCCCCTGGTCGCCGGCGAACCAGGCGGTGGCGTAGGCGGCCAGCCCGGTGGTCGCCAGCGGGGCGAGGAACAGCTGCCCCCCCCACCCGTCCACCACCACCACCCCCAGTGCCGCGATCGCGAGGGCGATCCCGACCGCCGCCGGCTCCAGCCGTCCGCCCACCGGCGTGAGCGGCAGCAGCATCGCCCCCAGCAGCCCGATCAGCGCCAGCGCCAGGGTGAGCACCCGCCGGGTGCCGACCGCCGCGACGATCATCACCAGGCCGGCCAGGAAGGTGAGCACCAGGGTGCTCCGGCTCATCTATCGCCTCCTGGTGACCGGTACGTCTCCTGTCGCGCAGTGTGGATGAACCCTCTCAGCCCCTGCGAGCCGTGATCGACGGCGTGTCACCCGACGCAGCGGGGGGACGGGCGATGGCGCCCGGCGGGGCGTATCGAGCGCCATACCCCAGGCGCGAGATCCGAGGCGAGTCGATCGCGAAGCGATCGCCGCCGTCCCCGCCGGGCGCCGTCGCCCGGCCCACCGCGCCCTCGGAGCGACACAGGGGACGGAGCAGCCCGAGCGAGCTCTCCTCAGTGCTGATCGGTCGGGGCGTTTGCCGAGGTGGCGACGACGCCGGCGGCCTGGTTGGAGCTGCCGTCCTGGACGCCGCCGACGACGGCGCCGTCGGGGCCGTTGCGGAGCAGGCTGATGGTGGCGACCCGGGGGATGACCAGCGGCGTCGCGCCGCCGAGCTGCTCGGCCGAGGCCACCTCGCGGTCGTTGACCTGGACCAGGTACACGTGCCCGGGAGCGCTGCTCGAGGAGTCGGAGTGGAGCACGACGACCGCCATCTGGCCGCCGTTCAGACCGAGGTTCAGCGCGCTGGAGCTGGCGTCGCGGTGCACCCCGCCGGCCGCGCTGTGGCTCGCGTTGCTGTGCGACTGCAGGATGGCGACGCTCGCCACCGAGCCGTCGACCAGGCGGAGGTCGGCGAAGGTGGCGTGCGAGTGGGCCTCCGACGAGCCGTGGTCGGCATGGTTGTCCAGCTGGTAGTAGCCGAGCGCCACCGCGAGCAGCGAGTTCGGCGGCAGCGAGAGCGCGCTGCCCCCGGTGTAGCCGTTGGCCGGGCCCTGGCCCTCGGAGATGGACTCGTCGGCGACCTTGAGCTCACGCGAGTCCGACGCCGAGGAGTCCTTCCCGGCGCTGGCGCTGGTGCAGCTGATGCAGGTGCCGAGGGGGTCGAGGTTCACCCCGTCACCCCTGCCGACGCGGCTCTCCGAGGGCGGCGGCCCGGCGCTCCCCTGCCGCGCCGAGGGCTGCGGGTTGACGCCCGCGGGACGGTGGGCGACGGCGCTGCGCTCGGCCGAGCCGGCGGTGACGGGGATCACGCTCCAGGGCGTCAGCTCCTCGGTCTGGGGCGCGGGGGGCGTCAGCGCCGCCGCGGAGACGCCCACGGGGCCCGCGATCGCGAGCATCGAGAGGGAGGTCGCGAACGCGACCACTGCCCTGGCCAATGGTGGACCCTCCGCCTTCGGGACCGATTGGGGACAGCCTGCCTCGATCGCGTGCGGTGCACCCCGGGGCAGCGAAGCGTGATTCGGATGGCGGCTGCTGATCGAGATTCTGAGGCATTTCCTCACAATGGTGTCGTTCCCCAGGTCCCCGATCGCCAGACCCAGGCGTCGCCGAGCGCACCGGCGGTGCCCTGGCCGCCGAAGAGCAGCACCGTCCCGCTCGACGGATCGGCGGCGACCGCGGGGAAGGCGCGCGCCGGAGGCGGCCCGGGGGGGGCCGCCGCCGCCCAGTCGCTGCCGTCCCACAGCCAGGTGTCGTTCTGCGGCTGCCCGGCGACGACCCCGCCGAAGAGGACGATCCTGCCCGTGGACGCGTCCCAGGCCATCGCCGCACCGCTGCGGGGTGTGGGCGACGTTGCGGGATGGAGGGGATGCCAGCTCCCCGACGCCCATGCCCAGGTGTCCCCGAGGTCGCCGCTCGCGCCCGCCCCGCCGAACAGCAGCAGCTGCCCGCGGACCGGGTCGTAGGCCATCGCCGCCGCCGAACGCGCCGGGGGCGACGCCGGCGGCCGTGCCTCGGCCCAGCGGCCGGCGGCGAACAGCCAGGTGTCGGCGGTGCGCCCGTCGACCCCGGCGCCGCCGAAGAGCAGCACCTGGCGGGAGCCGGCGTCGTACCCCATCGCCACCGCGCTGCGGCGCGACGGGCCGGGGGCGGCGGCCGCCCGGGTCCAGGCGGTCCCGTCCCAGATCCAGGTGTCGTCGAGGGTGCGGGCGCCGCCCTGCTCGCCCCCGAAGAGCACCACCCGCCCGGCGCCGTCCTCGGCGAGACCGGCGAGGCCTCGCGGGGGCGGCACCGGGAACGCCTCGGACTGGGTCCAGCGGCCGTCCGCCCAGGTCCAGGTGTCGTCGAGGTCGCCGGCCTGGGTGCCGCCGCCGAAGAGCAGCACGTCGCGGTGTGCGCTGTCGGTCGTCATCGAGGCGTAGAGGCGGAGGGCGGGGCGGGGCACCAGGCGGTGCGCTGACGCCGCCGGGGAGGGTCCGGCGGGGGGCGGCGTCGCCGTCGGCGTGGGCGCCGCGGCCGGCGTGCCGCAGCCGATCAGCAGCAGCGCGGCGGCGAGCAGCAGGGCGGCCCGGTTCACCGCTTGTTGTCGACGCCGCTGGTCCAGTACCAGGTCTGGTTCTGGGGGTTGTAGTCGAGGAAGATCGTGAACGCCTGCGTCGCCGGCCCCGGCAGCCCCTGGTCGACCACCTGGTTGGTGGTGGTGTCGACGAAGTGGTTGTCGGTGGTGTGGTCGGTGAGGTTGAAGACCACCCGCTGCGGGCTGCTCGAGGTGATCGAGAGCGAGTCGAACTGGACGTGGAAGATGTTGCGCAGGTGCCGGGAGTTGAGCTGCTGGATGGTCGCCCTGTGGCCGGTCAGCTCGACCCCGGCCAGGAAGGTGTCGAGGTGGCCGGGGTCGCCGGCGGCATAGGCCTGGGACAGGCGCTCGTCGAAGTCGATGATCAGCGCCCGGCAGGCGGTGGCGTCGAGCTCTCCCGGCGGCCGGGTGTTGATGCCCGGGGTGGGCGCGGGTCCGGACGGGGTGGCCGCTCCCGAGGCGGGGGCCCGCGTCGCCGGCAACGCCGAGGCCGAGCCCGGGGACGCGGCGGTGCCGCTGCCGTCGCAGCCCGCGAGCAGCGCGGCGGCGAGCAGCAGGCCGCCGCCGCCCCCCAGGGCGCGCGTCCGCCGCGTCATCGGGCCGGCCCGAGCATGCTCTGGAGGATCGCGGTGGCGGTCTGCAGGGTGGGGGAGGGGCCGAAGACCGAGACCGAGTAGAAGCGGTTCCCCCGGGTGGCGGCGATCTCGGCCCCGCTCGCCCCGTGGATCGGGTAGCCGGCGAAGTCCTGCCCCTGGTCGCTGAAGGCGGCACGGGTGTCGCCGACCGCCGGCGCGGCGACCTCCTGCTGCTTGGCGTCGCGGCGCAGCTGGCGGAAGGCGCCGAGGAAGCCCTGGGCGCCGTCCGCGGCGGCGAACTCGATGGCGTCGCAGGTGATCAGCTGGTCGTGGGCGGGGGTCTGCGGGCCGGCCGCCCCCGGTGGCGACGTCGCCGCGGCCGTGGCCGGCAGGTTGGTGAACACCTGGCGGACGCCGTTCTCGAAGTGGAAGAAGACCAGGGCCGCCTGCATGTCGCCGTTGGGGCTGTACCCGCCCACCGACAGCGGGCCGGAGTGCGCCGGGTCGGGCACGAAGCCGGTCTCGGTGATCGAGGGCGCGGTGCAGGCCTGAACCGGCGCCGCCGCCGCGGTGGCGGTGGGCGTGCCCGCCGCCGGGCTCTCGCCGCATCCGCTGAGGGCGAGGAGCAGCCCGGCGGCGAGCGCGACCGCGGCCCGGAGGGCGGGGGCGCTGGTGGCCCGGAGGGCGGGGGTGGGGGGGAGGCTGGATGGCATCAGCTCTGCACCTGTGCGTAGGGGCTGAGGCGCACATAGGCGCCCGCCTTGAGGAAGATGCCGGCGTGGCTCGTCGAGGGGGCCGCGCCGAGCTGGGTGAGGGGGTTGATGAACACGGTGGTGAAGACGGCGAGCTGACCGGCGCCGCCGCCGCCGCTCCCCCACCGCAGCCGGTACGAGGAGCCGAAGGCGAAGTCGGCGAACCGGGTCTCGAGGGTACCGACCAGGTTCTGCGCCGAGCGGTCCTGGCCGGCGCCGCGGAGCGCATTGTTCATCACCCAGCCCGCGATGTACCCGCGCACCCCGTCGAAGGAGGGGCGGCGGCCGCCGTACCACTGCTCGAGCCGGCCGGCGTAGGCGATCGCCGCGGTGTCGTCGGGATCGACCTCGCTGACGAAGCCGATCCGCCCCTTCACCACCCACTCGCCGCCGGCGCTGGCCAGCGAGTTCGACATCAGCCCGGAGGCGGCGAGCGCCCCGGAGAGCGGCGACCAGGCGGGGGCGAGGTCGCCGAGGGCGCGGATCACGGGCAGCGCCGCCTCCGGCGAGGCGAGCAGGATCACCGTCCCCGGGTTGAGCGCCCGGACCCGCTCGGCCAGGGTGGCGGGCGGCTCGGCGTCGACGGCGAGGCGCCGGGTGGGGATGCCGAGGACGTCGAGGCGGGCCGCGGTCGCGTCGGTCTCGCGGCGGTCGTGGAGCTCGTGACCGGTGAGCAGCATCGCGCTCAGGGCGTGGTGCGAGGCGGCCTGGTCGGCGAGCGCCGCGCCCTCGCCGGCGGCGCGCAGCCCGGTGGTCCAGGCCAGCGGCGCGGCGGCGAGCTCCTCGGGGACTCCCACCACCGGCAGGCCGGCGTGCCGGGCCGCGGCCACCACCGCCGCGGTGGTGGTCTCGTCGCCGCAGGGCACCGCGAGGGCGGCGACGTGGATCGCCCGCAGCCGTTCGACCGCCGCCGCCACACCCTCCGCGCCGGTGTCGGCGGCGATCACGCGCACGGTGTCGCCGCCCAGCAGCGCCCCCTGGTTGGCCTCGACCGCAGCCGCCTGGAGGCCCACGGCGCGGTCCTGGCAGGCCCGGCCCCCGGGTCCCGACAGGTCGGCGGCGACCCCCACCAGCACCTGGTCGGGCGCCGCCGCGGGCTGGATGTCGGCGCTCTCGGCGGCGGCGTCCTCCAGGATCCCGGCCACCCGGGGTCGCACCGTCAGCGTCCAGGTGCCGGGGCTGGCGAGCACCACCTCGCCGGTGAACCAGGGGCTGCCCGGCAGCCGCCGCATCGTCACCTGCCGGGCGCCGCCGGGGCAGGGGCAGCTGGCGGCCACCTCGATGCCGTCGACGCCGTCGACCGGGACCGGCAGGTCGTTGCCGTCGGTGCGGTCGACCCCGGCGATGATCCGGTTGGCGCCGACCACCCCGGGGGCGACGGTGAGCGGGAGCAGGTGGGTGCCGTTCGAGGCGGCGAGCAGGGGCGTCCCCGCCGGCCGGGCGTGGAGCTGCGAGGGGAAGGGGAACGAGACCGGATTGGGGGTCTGGGCCAGCACCCCCGCCATCGTCAGCACCGCCACCGCGACCGCGGCCTCCGCGGCGCGGACGCGGCGGCCGCCGATCCGCCGGCTGGCGAGCAGGCCCGCGGCCACCATCGCCACCACCAGGCCCACCTTGACGTCGAGCACCCGGCCGTAGGTCGAGCTCGCCAGCTCGGCGAGCGACCGGAGGTTGACGTGGGCGTTGTAGAGGCCGGTCATGAGCATCACGGCGACGCTCACCGCCACCGGCGGGGCGAGGCGCCGCGCTCCCCGGCCCGAGGCGGCGACCACGGCGGCGATCGCGCCCACCCAGATGCTGACGGCGAGCAGGTGGACGCCGAGCACGGTGAGCTGGGGGACGCGGTCGGCCTCGGCGAGGGCGTGCCCGGAGAGGGCGAGGGCGCCGAGCAGCGCGCCGGCCACCGCCACGCCGTAGGCGCCGGTGCGCCGGGACGGCGACCGGCCCGCGGCCAGGGCCCCGCCATCGAAGACCGCCGGGGCCAGCGCCAGGGTGAGCAGGAGCCGGAGCAGGACCAGCTTGCCGGTGAGCGCGCTGGGCAGCGCCGAGGCCCCGTACTCGCCGACCAGCACGCCGGCGAGGCCGGCGGCGACCCCCACCTGCAGCGTCCACACCGCGGTGCGCAGCCGGGCCAGCCGCCGGCCGGCGGCGGCGCGCAGGGCGGGGTCGGAGGGGAGGATCACGAAGCCGAGGACGAGCAGGCCGCAGAGCAGCACGGTGAGCACCGCCAGCAGGGCGCGGCCCACCAGCTCGACCGGGCTGACGTCGCTGGCGGTGTCGTAGCCGGGCGGGCCGGCGGCGGCGGCGAGGGCGGCGGGGTTGCCCGAGGCCCGCTGCACGTTGAAGGCGAAGTCGCCGACCACCCGGTGGCCGTCCTCGCCGACCACCGTCCAGCGCACCACCCAGGTGCCCGGCCCGAGCGCCGGCGGCGCCGCGGTGAGCCGCGTCCCCGAGGCGGTCACCGGCATGGTGCGCTCGCTGCCGTCGGGCGCCACCAGCACCACCGAGCAGTAGGGCGCGTCGAGGCCCTCGGTGTAGAGGATCGTGACCTGCTCGGGGGACGCGTGCAGGGTGGCCCCGGCGGCGGGCTCGGCGCTCACCAGGTAGGGATGCGCCGCGGCGGCGGTGGGCAGCAGCGCCCCCACCACGGCGGCGAGGGCGGCGAGCAGCAGCCGGGCCGGCCGGGGGAGGAGCGCGAGGCGGTGGCGGTGGGGCATGGGCATCAGGGCGGCGACATCGGTGCACCGGCGGACCCCGGGCGAAGAAAGGGGGCCGGACGTTCCGGCCCCCGTCATTCAGCCGTGGTGAGCGGTCTCCGCGCCTACTGGGAGTAGGGGAAGCCGCCGGTGTTCTGGCCGCCGTTGATCTCCGAGCCCCAGTAGCCGGTCACGTTGCCGGCGGCGTCCCTGGTGGCTCCGGTCTGTGGCGGGCTGTTCTCCACGAAGAGCATGGAGTGCGGCTTGTAGTAGCCCGTGGTCGCCCCACCCGGCCAGGAGTGCCGGTTGAAGTTGACGCAGGGCGTGCCCTCCTTCTCGTCGATGAAGGCGTTGTCGTAGGAGACGTCACCGGTCACCGGGTTCACGTTCACCACGCAGAGCTTGTGGTTGCCGTCCACGCCGGTGCGCGCCACGAAGTAGTTCGCGAACGCCATCCGGGTGAGCCCATGGGTGTCGTTGAAGCCGTTGATGTTGACCGGGGTCAGGGTGAAGTTGTCGAAGCTGCCCCAGTGGGGGCCGCCGGTGCTGGTGTCGTTGACGGGCACGATGCCGGCCACGGTCGGGCAGTCGGCCCCGCCCTGGCTCGGGTCCATCACCGCGCGGATGTTGTTGACGTTGCAGTTGTAGCCGGTCCCGGCCTCGAGCAGCCGCTCGACATTGACGACGTACACCATCTTCGGGCTGCCGGCGTCGGCGAAGTCGTTCTGGTTGGTGTAGCGGCCGTTCACCGAGTGGAAGACGAAGCGGTTGTCGGGCGAGACGTTGATCCACGCCGCGCCGTTGCAGCCGCCGCCCTCGGTGATCTGCGAGTTGGGTCCGCCGTTGGCCACCTGGCCGCTGTACGCGGTCTGGTCCTTGCTCGAGAACACCGCGGCGGTGGAGTCGAAGACCTCGTGCCAGGGATTGGTCGCGGTGGCGGTGATGTCCGGGGTGTAGAAGATGGCGCCGCCGCACATGCTCTCGGAGAAGAAGCCCTTGGGCACCTTCCCGTTGGGCAGCGGATAGTCCCAGGTCTTGCCGACCTCCATGATCCCCAGGTTCTCCTGGTGACCCGGGTTGGCGTCGTCACGCGGACCCTTCGGCATCACGTCGACCTTGGTGATCTTGGGATGGTTGGTGTCGCTGATGTCCCAGACGCGCACCGTCCGCCGGAACACGTTGTAGTTCTCCGGCTTGCCCGGATCCTCGACCAGGCGCGCCGGCTCGGCGTAGTCCGAGGTGACCAGCGTGTGCAGGTCGGCGCGGGCCTGGATGCCGTGCGGGTTGGCGCAGCTGCCCAGGTCGGGGCAGGTGGGCAGGCCGTTGACGTCGGTGGGGGGCAGGCCCTCCGCCGCGGTCGCCGGGAACTCACCCAGGATCTGGCCCTTGGAGCCGATGTGCACCACCTCGCCCGGGGTCATCCCGTAGACGTTGAGCGGGCCGCCCATCAGGGTGCCATAGGCGGTGCCGTCGGGCAGCGCGTCGAAGGCGTCCCAGATCGAGCCACCCGGGGTGGCGAAGGGCTCCTGGGTGCTGATCAGGGTCACCTTCGGGAGCGCGCTGGTGTCCCAGGTGAAGAGCCGCGAGGTGAACAGCCCACCGGCCCAGAGCGGCTGCCCCGGGAACCAGACGTACTGCATGTGGTGCGGCTCGTTCTCGACCCCGTCAGCGCCGGGCACGATGGCCACGTTGACCACGTTGCCGTAGGTGTTGCACCCGCGCTCGGCGTCGATGGTGGCGATCATGTCCTGTCCGGGAAGCGTCTCCTGGGGGAGGACGTCCCGGATCGACTGCGGGTTCACCGCGCCGCCGTTGGCGAAGATCAGCGCGTCCTTGCCGGTGAGGTCACCGGCGTTCATCTTGCCGGCCCACACCACCAGGTACTCGTGACCTGCACCGGCCCCCGGGCAGCTGGTGCCGGCCGGGCTGTTCTTCACCGTCGTGGCCACCGGGGCTGCCGCCGCCGCGAGGGCGGGACGCGCCACCGCCTTCGGCTGGGTCTGCACCGTGTAGTTGATGACGTTCTTGACCCCTCCGGGGGTCTCAACGGGGGAAACGCTCCTGACCACCTTCACCGCCGAGGAGTGACTGAGCAGGTCCGGGATGACCGTGCTCGTCGCCACCAGGGCCGAGGGGACCAGAAGCGCCGCACCCCCGCCTGCCAAGAGTGCTCGTCGTATCCTCATTCGCCTTCCGTCCAATCCGCGTTATGGCCGCCCCGGTCCGCGTCGTACCCCCGTCGAGAGCCACCGGTGAGCGGTTCTTCAGAATTCCCCAACACGTCGAGTGCGCTCGAGTTCGTCCCTGTCGCTACCTCCCCGCAAAGTTGATAAACTGGATCGACATTATCAGGAAGACCGCGGCGCAGTCGAGGCGGCGCTTCGAGAGAGCCGGGTGCGGCACCGTCGGTCGCGCTCACCGGCCGGGGCGAGCGGCGACGGAACGCGGCACCATCCTCGCTTCACCCACTCTCCTCCTCACCGGCGGACCTGACGGCCCTGACCCGTAAGACCCGGGACGGGGAGAGCGTGTATCACCGCGAGGGTGATGTACACGGCAAATTGCAGGTTTTCCGGAAATTTCACCCGACGGGGTGACGCCGGGTGACGCCGAGGGCTCACCCCGCCGGAGAGTGCCTCCCGGCG
Organism: Candidatus Dormiibacterota bacterium; assembly: GCA_036495095.1. Taxonomy (NCBI): domain Bacteria; kingdom Bacillati; phylum Candidatus Dormiibacterota; species Candidatus Dormiibacterota bacterium. Next base: position 32,930 of record DASXNK010000085.1, read on the forward strand.
GCTCCGGTCAGCCGGTGGTGCGGGCCGACGCCCACTCCACCGCCGTCTCCTCGCTGTCGAAGAAGCGGAACTCGGGGAAGCGCCCGAGGGTGAGCACCGTCGAGGCGAAGGCGCGCATGAACCGGTTGCCGCGGAGCAGGGCGATGCGGCGCAGCGGCAGGTTTCGGAGCCGGCCCATCGCGTAGAGGCCGGCCCGCGGCGTCGCCTTGGAGAGCGAGCTCATGTCCATGACCAGGGCGTCGGCGCCGTCCCGCCGTGCCAGCTCCTCGATGCGCTCGCAGAACGGCTTGGCGACCGGGTAGCGGAGCAGGCTGACGGTCACCGACCCGCGCACCACCGCCGGCGCGGCCAGGCGCACGTCGAGGCGGGGGTCGTCGGCGTCGACCACCTCCGCGGCGGTGCCGGCGCGGCGCCGCAGCGCCCCCCCGGCGACGCTCGCCGTCGCACCGGCGACGAGCAGGGTTGCCAGGAGCCGGAGCCGGCGAGGGAGAGACCGCATGTGACGGATTGTAGGGACCGGCACCCGTCGGGCTACACTCCCGCCGTGCTCGACCAGCCGGCACCCGACTTTCGCTGCGCGGTCGCGGGCGGTGGAACCCTGGGCCGGGACGACCTCGCCGGCACCACCACCGTGCTGCTCTTCTACCTCGAGGCGGCCACCCCGGACTGCCGGCAGCAGCTGGTCACCTTCGCCGCCGAGGCGGAGTCGCTGGAGGCGCTCGGCGCCCGGGTGGTGGCGATCAGCGCCGACCCCCCGGAGCGGCTGGCGGAGTGGGCGGGGAAGCTCGGCGAGCCCTTCCCGCTGCTCTCCGACCCCACCGGCGAGGCGGCCCGCGCCTTCGGGGTCTGGGACGCGGAGCAGCGCCGGGCCCGCCGCGCCGCCTTCATCCTCGACGCCGCCGGGATGGTGCGGCTCGCCAACCTCCGCTACTCGGTGGGCCGGACCGGCGACGTCCTCGAGGTCTTCGAGGTCCTCGAGCGGCTCGCCGGCGGCTGACCCTCAGCCCCGCAGCAGCAGGTAGGTGACCACGCCCACCCCCAGCGCCGCGGTGAGCAGCGCGAGCAGCCCCTCGGGCCAGAGCTCGGCCCGGAAGCGGCCGGCGCCGATCTGCGCCCGGGCCCGGACGAAGCGCAGCAGGCTGAGGGCGGTCGCGGCCACCCCGGCGCCGACGAGGGCGACGCCGATCAGGGTGGGGACGCCCAGGCTCGTCGCCGACGCCGACCGCTCGTCGACGAAGGCGCCGAAGCGGGCCATCGCGAACCCCAGGGCGATCAGGGTGACCCCGGTGCGGATCCAGGCGAGCAGGGTGCGCTCGTTGGCGAGGTGCTCGCGGGTGGCACCTGGGGGTGGTGGTCTGCGCACCGCCGACCTCCGTTGATGACGGGTTCGGCGGGGATTGTGCGCCGCCGGCACGGGTCGACCACGATGCGGCTGCTGGACCTGGGCACGGTGCCCTGGATCCGCTCGCAGAGCGTCCACCACGCCGTCGCCGCCTGCTTCGGCGAGGACAGCCCCGACACCGTGGTGCTGGTGCGGCCCGACCGCTCCTACCTCTGCGTCGGCCAGCATGCCCTCGGCCCGGCGCCCTCGCCCGCGGCGCTCCGCCGCATCGGCCTGCCGGTGGTGCGCCGCCGGCTGGGCGGGGGCACCGTGCTGATCACCCCGGCGCAGACCTTCTACGTGCTCGTGGTCCACCGCCGCCGCCTCCCGCTGCCCGACGCCGGGGCGTTGCGCTGGTGCCTCGGCCCCGCGGTGGCCGCCTACGCCCGGCTCGGCGTGCCCGCGGAGGTCGGCCCCGGGACCGACGTCACCGGGACGGGTCGCAAGCTCTGCGGCAGCGGCGCCGCCAGCGTGGGCGAGGCCTCGGTCTTCGGCGGCAACGTGCTCGCCGACTTCGACCCCGACCTCTTCCTCGCGGCGCTGCGCCTGCCCTCGGGGGCGGTACGCCGGCTGATGGCGGAGGAGCTGCGCGCCCAGATGGGATCGGTGCGTCAGGCCACCGGCGCCGTCCCCGGAGCCGGCGCGGTGGCGGTGGCGCTGCGGGAGGCCGTCGAGGAGGCGTGCCAGACCCGGCTGCTCCCCGGCCACCTCACCGCCGCGGAGACGGCCGCCCTGCCCGGGGTGGAGCGCTGGCTGCGCCGCGTCCCCGGGGGCGCGCCGGCGGCGGCCTCCGGCTGCTGGAAGGTGCGCGCCGGCTGCGGCCTGGTCCGGGTGGTGCTGAGCCGGCCGCGGCGGGTCGTGGTGCTGGTGACGGTGCGCGGCGGGGCCGTGGCCGGGGTGACCGCCGAGCGCCCCGAGGGCCGCGCCGCCGCCGCCCGGCTCGCCGCCGTCCTCGAGGGCCGGCGGCTCGATGCCCCGCTGCCGCCCGGTGCGGTGGACCCGGAGGCGGCGGTCGCGGTCGGCGCCGCCCTCGCCGCCGCCCGCCGGCTCTTCGGGTAGCCAGCCTTCCCCCTCCGGCAGCCTGCCGCGGCCCCTACACTGCCCCACCATGCCTGGCCGGCGGCGCCTGCCGCTCCCCGCGCGCGTCACCGCGGCCATCGGCGCCGCGATCGTCGTGGTCGCCGTCGCCGTCATCGCCACCCTCCTCATCATCTCCCGGGGCTCCTCCTGCGGCTCCCCGGTCTGGGGGCAGCTCCAGGGCGACGCCGCCCACTCCGGCCAGGGCGCCGGCGGCAGCGGCACCCTGGCGGTGCGCTGGACCCGCCCGGGGAAGGCCTCGGGGGGCGCGGTGCTGGTGGGCGACGACCTGCTCGTCGGGCAGCAGGGCGGGGTCGCCGACCTGTCACCCGCCGACGGAATCGAGCGCTGGCACTGGTCGACCCCCGACCAGAGGGGCAACAACGTCGGCCCGCCGGCGGTGAGCGGCTGCTCGGTCGGGGTCGTGGAGTCGCGGCCCGACCAGCCCACCAGCGGCGTCCACGCCATCCTCCACGTGGTCTCGATGACCGCCCACGACCTCGCGGGCAAGGGGCTCGACATCCCCTCGGCCTCGGCCGGCGGCCTGCTCTCCACCGGCTCGCGGTTCGAGCTGGTCGGCGGTCGCGCCGAGTCCGGGGCGATCCGGTGGGGGCTCTACGCCATCGACGCCGGCAACGCCAGGGCCAGCTCGCTCGCCCCCCTCGCCGCCTTCACGCCGGGGCCGCCGGCCGCCGACGGCGACACCAGCTACGTCGCCGCCTGGGACAACGGGATGCAGGCGGTGAGCGGCGCCGGCCGCCAGCTCTGGAGGACGGCCACCACCGGGCTGCCGCTGACCGCCCCGGTGCTCAGCGGCGGCAGGGTGATGGTCGGGACCATCGGCGGCGCCGACGCCTTCGACGCGGGCGGCGGGAGGGTGCTGTGGACCACCACCATCGCGTCGGGCGTGGTCGCGGCGCCGCTGCCCGCCGGCGACGGCGTCCTCGTCCTCGACCGCAGCTTCCACAAGCTCCACCGCCTCGACCTCGCCACCGGCCGCGAGCTCTGGGCGGTGCAGCTGGGCACCACCCTGGCGCCGCCGGTGCTGGTGGGCTCGCGGGTGATCACCGCCGACGAGCAGGGTCAGCTGCTCGCCCTCGACGCCAGCAGCGGCAGGGTGCTGCAGAAGCTCACCCTGAGGAGCGGGGTGCGCAGCCCGCTCGCGGTCGGCGGCGGCAGCGTCTACGCGGTCGGCAACGACGGACGGGTCACCGCGGTCTCGCTGGGCTGACACCGGTCATATTTGACATACCAGACCGGCCAGGTCAAGAATTGGGCGGGGGGCATCGGTGCGAGGCGATCGCGTCCAACGTCCCCGGGGTGGGTGAGCGGCGCTCACCCCGAGGGGGGACGGCGTCCCTCTCCTTAAAGCGGTAGATTCGCACACAAATCCGTGGGGGAGGGGGCGAGGAGACGACGGGATGCTGCTGACCCGGGTCGAGAAGCTGTTCATCGCGGCCGCGGTGCTCGCCATCGTGCTCACCGTCGGCTTCGGCGCGGGCCTCTACCACGCCCTCACCACCCGCGAGCAGACCAGCGTCGCCGCCAACGTCCAGGGCGGTGGCGCCACCGGCTCCGCCCCGCTGCCCGACACCGGGCCGGCGGCGGGCGCGTCGGGCGCCTCCCAGCAGGCGCCGGGGGGCGCGGCCAGCTCGGTCACCTCCGGGGGCGGCGTCACCCGGGGCACCGCCCCCGTGGCCGGCGGCGGCGCCCCCCCGGCCCGGCGGCCGGCCGTACCCAACGCGGTCGCCCCCTCGGTCTGCCCCTTCCCCAACGGGGTGATGACCCTGGGCAGCATCGTCTCGCTGTCGGGCTTCTTCCAGTTCCCCGAGGCCAAGAACGCCGCCAGCGCCTACTTCCAGGACGCCAACGCCCACGGCGGCGTGCACGGCTGCCGGGTGCAGTACCAGGTGCTCGACGACGCCACCAGCAACACCAGCGCGCTCGCCGACGCCAAGCAGCTGGTGGCCGACGACCACGTGCTCGCCATCGTCTCGATGGTCTCGCCGTTCGGGCAGGACACCATCGACCCCTACCTCGCCGGCCCGGGGGCCGACAACGGCGGTCAGGCGGTTCCGCTGATCGGCATCGACCCCTACGAGGAGACCGCCTTCAAGTTCCCCAACCAGGTGAGCGTCGACGTGCCCATCAAGGACGCGGGGGCGATCATGGCCCAGTACGCCAAGGACCACGTCGCCTTCACCCATCCGGGGATCTTCGGCTACAACGTCTCGCAGCTCACCGCCGCCGAGGCGGGAGCGGTCGGGCAGTTCAAGAAGCTCGGCTACAGCAACGTGTCCGTCCAGACCGTCGACCCCTCCGCCTCGCAGTACGACCAGATCGTCCAGAAGTTCGCCGCCGACAAGGTCGACCTGATGATGTGGTTCTGCGACATCGGCTGCGGCGACCGCTTCGTCCAGGCGGCGCAGAGCATCAACTACCACCCCAAGTGGGTGAACTACGAGATCGGCTACGACCGCCGCTACGCGGCCCAGTTCGGGCAGCCCGGCGGCGAGCAGGACGGTTCGGTGGCGCTGTCGCCCTTCCTCCCCTACGAGGCGGGCGGGGCCGCGGCCAGCCTGCTCAGCACCGTCGAGCACTACTTCCCGGGGACGTCGCCCGACTCGGTCCTGGAGCAGGGCTGGCTGGGCGCCCAGCTCTTCGCCCGGGTGGTCGACAGCCTCCCCCTGTCCGCCGACCTCCACGCCGACCAGGCGGCGATCATCCAGGCGCTGAACGGCATCACCAACCTCGACCTGGGGCTCACCCCGCCGCTCGACCTGCGCCCCGGCGTCGATCCCGACTACCCGGGGCACGCCCCCCACCGCTGCGCCCAGTTCGTGACCATCAGCGGCGGCTCGCTGCACTGGAACGACCACAGCTGGCATTGCCCGCCGTGATCCTCCCGGTCGCGGCGTCGCTCGCGACGTACGCCACCGACGCCGTCCTCGGGCTGATCCAGGGGGCGGTGTACGGGCTGCTCGCCATGGGGGTGGTGGCCATCTACAGGACCACCCGCACCCTCAACCTCGCCCAGGGCGGGATGGCGACGCTCGGTGCCTTCACCTACATCGCGCTTCGCGAGCACGGCCTTCCCACCCCGGTGGCGGTGGTCGCGGTGGTGGCGCTCGGCGCCGCCCTCGGCCTCGGCATCGGCCAGCTCATCGGCTGGCCGCTGCGCCGCGCCAGCCCGACGGTGAAGCTGGTGTCGAGCCTCGGCGTGCTGCTGGTGGTGCAGAGCGTGGTGGGGATCGTCTTCGGCAACGTGCCCCGCTCGGCGCCGCCGCTGGTGTCGCCGGACAGCGTGAGCCTGCTCGGGATCACCGTGCCCCTGGACGGGCTGGTGGTGCTCGCCGTCGCCGCCGGCTCGGCGGTGCTGCTCAACCGGCTGCTCACCTCCACCCGCCTGGGGCTGCACATGCGCGCGGTCGCCGCCGACCCCGAGGTTGCGGCCCTGCAGGGCGTGAACGTCCGGCTGGTGACCGTGGGCAGCTGGATGCTGGGGGTGGCGATCGCCCTCGGCGGCGGCATCCTGCTCGGCCCGGTGATCCGCACCGTCGCCCCGTTCCTGCTGACCCTGATCGCCCTGCAGGCGCTGGGCGCGACCCTGCTCGGCCGCATCGACAGCCTCTCCGGGGCGCTGGTCGGCGGGCTGATCCTCGGCGAGCTGGTGACCTTCGCCCAGGAGTTCTTTCCCACCACCCAGGGAAGCGCCGACGTCGCCGTGTTCGTGTTCATCCTCGCCGTGCTGCTGCTCCAGCGGCGGGGCGGGCTGGTGGTGGAGCGGGCGTGAGCCGCCGCCAGACCGGCTCGCTCGCCGCCCTCGCCGCCTTCACCGCCGCCGCGGCGACGATGCCCTCGATGCTCGGCTCGGCCCGGCTGCTCTCGATGTCGCTCGCGCTGATCTTCGCGGTCGCCGCCCTCAGCGTGGTGGTGCTCACCGGCTGGACCGGCCAGACCTCGCTGGCCCAGGTCACCTTCATGGGGGTCGGGGCCTTCGTCGCCGCCCGGCTGATGGCCCCGGGGGTGGGGCTGCCGCTGTACCTCGCCGGCCCGGTCGCGGTGCTCGCCGCCGCCGCGGTCAGCGTCGTGGTGGGGCTGCCCGCGCTGCGCCTGCGCGGCGTCTACCTGGCGGTGGTCACCCTCGGCTTCGCCCAGGTGATGCAGGACGCGGTCTTCAACAACTCCACGCTCACCGGGAGCCAGAACGGCGTGAACGTGGCCCGCCCGGTGCTCGGCGGCCTCGACCTCACCTCCGAGCACACCCTCTACTACCTGCTGCTCGGCGTGCTGGTGGGCTGCTGCCTGCTGGTTGCCGGCCTGCGCCGCTCGTCGCTGGGCCGCCGGATGATCGCGCTGCGCACCACCGAGGTCGGGGCCAGCGTCCGCGGCATCGACCTGGTCAGCACCAAGTTGCTGGCCTTCTCGCTGAGCGCCGCTCTCGCCGGGCTCGCCGGCGTGCTCTACGCCCTCGAGCTGCAGAGCGTCGGCCCCGCCCCCTTCCATCCGCTGCAGTCGATCTTCCTGCTCGGGCTGGTGGTCATCGCCGGCCAGCGCAGCGTCGCCGCGGCGCTCGCCGCCGGGCTGCTCTACGGCTGGATGCCCCCCGAGCTGACCCGGCACTTCGCCGACAGCAGCATCGGCCCCAACGCCACCAACCTGGTCGCCGGGGTGGGGCTGCTGCTGGTGCTGATCGGGCGCGAGCAGCTCGCCGGCCTGTCGGGACGGCTGCCGCGCAGGCTGTGGCCGTCGCCGCGGCCCCTCGCCGCCACCTCGGAGATCACCCGCAATGTTCCTGCTTGAGGCCCGCGGGGTCGGGGTCCGCTACGGCGGGGTCCAGGCCCTCGACGGGGTGACCTGCGGGGTCGACGCCGGCGAGATCGCCGCGGTCATCGGCCCCAACGGGGCGGGCAAGACCACCCTGCTCAACGTCATCAGCGGCCTGACCCCGGTGCAGCGGGGGGAGGTGCTCTTCGAGGGCCGCGACCTGGCCCCCCACAGCGCCCACCGCCGCGCCCGGCTGGGGCTGGCCCGCACCCTCCAGGGCGTCGACCTCTTCGAGGGGCTCACGGTGCGTGAGAACCTGATGCTGATGGCCCGGATCAGCGAGAGCAGCCGGCGGCCGGGCACGGCCACGGCCCCGGCGGCCGAGCGGGTGACCGCCGCCGCCGGCTTCCTCGGCGTCGAGGACGAGCTCGAGCGGCAGGTGACCGACCTGCCCGGCGGCCGGCAGCGGCTCGTCGACATCGCCGCCGCGCTCTGCCTGCGGCCGCGCTGCCTGCTCCTCGACGAGCCCGCGGCCGGTGCCGGCCCGTCGGAGTCGGCCTCCCTCGGCCGGCTGCTGCTGCGGATCCGCGAGGTGCTCGGGCTCGGCATCCTGCTGGTCGAGCACGACGTCCAGATGGTGCTCGACATCGCCGACTACATCTACGTGCTCGACTTCGGGCGGCTGATCGCCGAGGGCACCCCCGCGGAGATCCGGCGCGACCCGGTGGTGATCGCCGCCTACCTCGGCCGCGAGGCCGGCGAGCCGCTCCCCGCCGTCACCGCCGCCCCCGCCCCGGCCGCAGCGGCGTCCGCGCCGGTCGCGGACCGTCCGGGCCCGCGCCCGCCGGGGCCGGAGTGGGGGTCGCCCGAGGCTCTCCGGGGAGGCGGCGGTGCTTCGCGCTGAGCGGCTGGAGGTCGCCTACGGCGGCGTGATCGCGCTCCAGGAGTGCAGCCTCGAGGTCGGCGTGGGCGAGTGCCTCGCCGTCCTCGGCGCCAACGGGGCGGGCAAGAGCACGCTGCTGCGGACCCTCGCCCGTGGCATCCGCCAGCGCAGCGGCCACCTCTGGTGGGACGGCACCCGGATCGACCGCTGGGCCGCCGACCGCGCCGCCCGCCACGGCATCGCCCTGGTGCCGGAGGGGCGGCGGCTGTTCGGCGGGCTCACGGTGCGTGAGAACCTGCTGGTGGGCGCCGCCCCCCTGCCGCAGCCGGAGGCGGCGGGCCGCCTCGCCGAGGTGCTGGGCTGGTTCCCCGAGCTCGGCCAGCGCCTCGACGTCGCCGCCGGCCGGCTCAGCGGCGGCGAGCAGCAGATGGCCGGGATCGGCCGCGCCCTGATGGGCCGGCCCCGCCTCCTGCTGGTCGACGAGCTGTCGCTGGGGCTGGCGCCGCTGGTCACCCGCCGGATCTACGAGATCCTCGGCCGGATCGCCGCCGGCGGCATCGCCGTCGTCCTCGTCGAGCAGTACACCGATCTCGCCCTCGCCGCCGCCGGCCGTGCCCTGGTCCTGGAGAAGGGCCGGGTCGCCTTCAGCGGCACCGCCGACGAGCTGCGCCGCAGGCCGGAGCTGCTCGAGAACGCATACTTGGGCCGCGAGCTGCTGGCGCGGGCGCCCGAGGGGGCGCGCAGTGGCGAGCCTGCGGTGGCGGGAGGCCGCCGCTCGGGGACGCGAGGCGCGGGGGATGGCCGGCGGTGGCCGGCGGTGGCCGAGGTGCTGCTCCACCTCGAGGCGCCGGAGAAGCGGCGCATCGAGGAGCAGGCCCGGGCCGCCGGCGTGGACGTCGACGAGTGGATCCGGCGGATGATCCGGGGGTCGGGGGAGGCCCCCCACATCGGGCGTCAGCGCCCGGAGCAGAGGGAGACGTGGTGATGGCCCGCAGAGGACTGACCGCACTGTCCGGGGGGGTCGGCCTGGCCGGCCTCGCGCTCGCCGCCGCCACCGTGCTCGCGCCCACCGGGGCGCTCGCCGGGTATCAGCCCGACCTCCGACCCACCCCGGTGGCGGCGCCGCCGAGCGTCATCGCCTACAGCGGCAGCAGCGCCGGCCTCGAGTTCCACCTCGTCCCCGGCCAGTACCACCCCACCTTCGACCAGGCCTTCGTCGAGTCCTTCCCCTACGCCGCGACCTCGGCGGACAGCAACCCGTCGGCGACGGCGACGGCGACCCCCGCCGAGCTCGGGCTGTTCCTCGACAACTACCCGACGGCGGCGTGCCTGATCAGCACCTTCTCGCCCTACTGCGACCAGATCCAGAAATTCCCGGTCGACGCCTTCTTCGCCCGGGCCACGTCGGACAGCGCCAAGTCCCGCGACGCCCGCACCGCCTTCCCCTGCGAGCCCGGGGCGGCGCAGCCGAAGTCGGTGGCGCTGGCCCCGCCGGCGTGCCCCCAGGCGCCGCCGAGGCAGATCACCCTGGGTGACGGGGTCGCCCACGCCGACGCCACCCCCGACGCCAGCGCCGAGGCGCACCTCGCCGCCTTCGACGTCTCACCTCCGACCCAGGCGCAGCCGGGCTACCTGGCGCGGCTGCGGCAGGCCCGGGCGCTGCTCGCCTACTTCCACCGTCCCACCGCGGGTGTCGACCGCGCGATCGCCTCGTCGTCGATCCTGGGCACCTCCGGGGTCACCACCCTGTCCCAGTTCCACTCCGGCTCGGACGGCATCCCCCGGGCCCACAACCAGGTGGTGTTCGGGAGCATCGACGCCCTCGGCGGCACCGTCCACGCCGACGGCCTGGTGCTCGACCTCGCCGCCGCCACCCTGGGGCAGGCGAAGCCGCCGGTGCGAGCCGAGCAGACCCGCTTCCTCCACCTCACCGTCATGGGCAAGGACTACGGCGACGTCGACAGCTCCAACTGCAACCAGGTCGCCAGCCAGATCAACACCGCCGCACCGAGCATGGTGCCCGGCGGCCAGCAGTTCAGCCTCGGCGCCTTCGGCTTCCGGCTCAGCTGCTCGGTGGTGAGCTCGAGCGTGGTCACCGACCCGGCGAAGGGGTTCGGGCTCAACCCCGTCGCCCAGGAGCTGACCGGGCCGGGGCTCGACTTCGTCCAGCTGCAGAACCCGCTCGACTACCTCCAGGCCGCCGGGTTGCCGATCCCCCAGGCCTGCTATCCGGGGAGCAACCTGCCCCCGCCGCCGGCGCTGCCCGCCGCCCCCAAGCCGGTGCCGCCGCCTCCCGGACCGACCTCGACCTGCCAGTTCGCCTCCACCAACTCCTTCGCGAACAACGGCTTCAGCCTCCACCTCGGCCACGCGGTGCAGAGCCTCGCCGCCCAGCCGCCGGTCCCCGACCTGGGGCTCCTCCCCGGCACCGGCAGCCTCGGCGGCGACGGCCTCGGCGGCGGCCTGACCATCGGGTCGGGGCTCGACTTCGGCAGCACCGGGGGGGGCGGCGCCGCCTCCGGCTTCGGGGCGACCCACGCGCCCGCCGGGCTGGTGCCGGGGAGCGTGGCGACGGTGCCGGCGCCGGCCCTGGTGCTCGCCGGGGTGCCGTACCGCGACTGGCTGGTGTTCGGCTACGGCGCCTGGGGCTGTGCGGTGCTCGCCGCCCTCTGCCTCTGGGGGCTGGCAATCCACCGCCGGCGGCTCAGCGGGCTGCTCTGATGTCCGCCAGAGCAGCGGGGCTGGTGGCTCCGATCCTTCAGCTGCTGCGCGGCCTGCGGCTGCCGCAGCGCCGTCCCCCGAGCGCCTGCCCGCGCTGCGCCACCCCGGTGCGGGTGGGCCTCAGCGCCTGCCCGCTCTGCGGCGAGGTGATGGCCGCCGCCCTCGACAGCCGGCTGGCGGTCTGGCGGCGCCGCGGCCTGCTCGAGGTCTCGGTGGTCGCGGTGGTGCTGCTGGTCTTCCTGGTCTGCTTCCTCATCGTCGTCTCCCACCGGTAGCGGGGTGCGGGGTCCCCCGCCTCCGGGGGAAAATCACCCGGGCCGGGGGACGACATCGCCATCGTCCGCGGCGAATACTGCGACCAGCGAGGAGGACATCTCTGTGGGTTCCGAGACGGCCGACGTCACGCTCGACTGCCTGGGCAAGCTGTGCCCCATCCCCGTCATCGAGGTGTCGAAGGCGGTGCGAAGGATGGATTCGGGACAGACCCTGCTCATGCTCGCCGACGATCCGGGCAGCGACCCCGACATGCACGCGTGGTGTGACGAGACGGGCAACGAGCTCGTCCGCATGGAGAAGGACGGCAGGGTCTACAAGTTCTGGATCCGCCGGGAGGGCTGATGCCCATGGCCGACGACGACGAGAACAAGCGCGTCGTCTACGTGCAGTCGAGCGGGGTGGACACCCCGCAGCGTGCCGCCACCCCGTTCTTCCTCGCCGCCACCGCGGCGGCGATGGAGTGGGACGTGAAGATCTACTTCACGATCAACGGCCCGACCCTGCTGAAGAAGGGGGTCGCCGAGACCCTCTACGTCAAGAAGGACGGCACCGGGGCGCCGCTCAGCCACTTCATCGACCAGGCCCGCGACCTCGGCGTCGAGCTGCTCTGCTGCCAGCCCAGCCTCGACCTCAACGGCCTCGACTACGAGGAGCTGATCGACGGCGTGAAGATGATCGGGGGCGCGGCGTTCAACAGCCTGGCGGCGAAGGCATCGGCGGTGGTCTGCTTCTGATGACCGTCCCGGTCGCGCCCCAGGCGACGCCGGAGCTCAAGGCCGAGATCTTCGCCAAGGTCGTGGCCGACACCCGTTTCCACGACTACGTCCACGGCTGCTACGAGTGCGGCATCTGCGTGGCCGCCTGCCCCTCCGCGCGGTTCTACGACTTCAGCCCGCGGAAGATCACCCAGACGGTCTGCCGGGAGGACCTGGACACCTTCTGGGAGCACGTCAACGTCGACGTCTGGAACTGCTCGCAGTGCTTCAGCTGCGACCGCTGCCCCCGGGGCAACTCGCCGGGGGGGCTGATCACGATCATGCGCGAGGTCGCCGTCACCAGCGGCCTGCGCTCTGCCAAGCAGGCGCTCGAGGGCGGCGAGCGGGTGGTCTACAAGATCATGTCGACGGGCACCCAGGTGTCCCCCGACATGCTCCAGCCCGAGGCCTTCCCCGACTGGGGGCCGGAGGTGCAGGAGGTCTCCAACAACCTGGACCTGTGGCGTCGGGCGCTGCCCCCGGAGACGCTGCACACCACCACCACCGCGTGGGAGATCAACGACGAGACCCTGGTCGAGCTGTACCTGATCTGGCACATGACCGGGGTCCTGGACATGATCAAGGCGGTGGACGAGGGCCTCCACATGATCCTCAACGACGTCATGGAAGAGCTGCTGGAGGACCACGACATTGTCGTCCCCTGACCCGAACCGCGGCGGTCCCAGCGCTCCCTCGGCGCTGACCGCGGGCACCATCCCGCTCGAGGTGGTCCACGCCCGCAGCTTCACCCGCAACCCCGACCTCGCCCCCATCGAGGACATCCGCGAGGAGATCCTCAAGCTGGAGGCGGAGGGCGAGTGGATCGTCCAGCGCGTGCCCGACGACCACACCGAGGTGACCACCAAGTACGGCCGGGTCAAGAAGATCCCCAACCGGCACACCTGGCATCACAAGAGCTGCGGCCAGTGCGGCCACATCCCCGGCTACTCGACGGCGATCTTCTGGCTGAACCGCGAGCTGGGGACCGAGTACAACGACCCCCGCGACCAGACCTCCTGCACCGCCTGGAACTACTACGCCTCGGCCACCTCGAACGCGCCCGCCCAGGCCGCGGTGGCGATGCGCAACTTCGCGGCGGCGTACGCCACCGGCTTCTACCCGGTGATCCACTGCGGCACCAGCTACGGGCACTACAAGGAGGTGCGCGAGGAGCTGGTGCGGCATCCGGAGATGCGCGCCCAGGTGCGCGACATCCTCGCCCGGATGGGCAAGCCGCTGGTGATGCCCGAGGAGATGATCCACTACAGCGAGTGGATCCACGTGATGCGCCACGAGATCAGGAAGCGCACCGTGTTCGACCTCTCGAACATCACCTGCGTGGTCCATCCCGCCTGCCACTACTACAAGCTGGTGGCCGAGGACGCCATCTACGACGAGGAGATCTACGGCGGCCAGCGCACCGCGATCATGACCTCGCTGCTGGAGGCGCTGGGAGCGAAGGTCGCCGACTACTCGACCTGGTTCGACTGCTGCGGCTTCGGCTTCCGCCACGTGCTGGTGCAGCGCGACTTCACCCGCTCCTTCGCGACCCTGCGGAAGATCG
>DASXNK010000086.1 GCA_036495095.1 Candidatus Dormiibacterota bacterium
CCGGTCCCACCTGCCCCCGCTCCGGCGGCCGCCGCGCCGCCGCCGCCGGCCCCACCGGCCCCATCGGCGCCGGTTCCGATCACGGAGCCCGCCCCGGTGGCCGCGTCCGCGGCCCCGACCCCGGCCGAGACCGAGGCCGGCGGCGCCGGGCTCCACGTCAGCCCCGCGGTGCGCATGCTCGCGCGCGAGCACGCCGTCGACCTCGGCCGGCTGCCGGGGTCGGGACTGGGCGGGCGGATCACCAAGAAGGACATCCTCGAGTGGGTGCAGCAGCGCGACAGCCGGCCGGCCGCCGCTGCCGCCCCGGCTCCGGTGCCCACCGCCGTCCCCGAGGCGGCGCTGGCGGCACCGGCACCGGCACCGGCCCCCGCGCCCCCCGCGCCCCCCGCGCCCGCGGCCGCCGCGGCCTCCGCGGCCGCCGCCGTGCCGCCGGCCGAGGGCGACACCCTGGTGCCGCTGACGCCGATGCGCCGGGCCATCGCCGAGCACATGACCCGCAGCGTCCAGACCTCGCCCCACGCCTGGGTGATGGTCGAGGCGGACATGAGCGCGGTGGCGGGGGTGCGCCAGCGCAACCGCGCCGCCTTTGAGCAGCGCACCGGCGCGAAGCTCACCTTCCTGCCCTTCGTCGCCCGGGCGGTGATCGGCGCGCTGCGCGCCCATCCCACCCTCAACTCCACCTGGACCGCCGACGGCATCGTGCTCAAGCGCGACATCAACCTCGGCATCGCGGTGGCGCTCGAGGACAGCCTGATCGTTCCCGTCATCCCGCACGCCGACCGGCTCAGCATCGCCGGCCTCGCCGCTGCGGCCCAGGACCTCGGCGAGCGCGCCCGCGCCGGCCGGCTGAAGCTCGAGGACATCCAGGGCGGCACCTTCACCCTCAACAACGCCGGCGCCCTGGGCACGCTGATGTCCCAGCCGATCATCAACCAGCCGCAGGCGGCGATCCTCGCCATGGACGCCATCGTCAAGCGACCGGTGGTGGTGGCCGGTGACGCCATCGCGGTCCGGCCGATGATGAACCTCTGCATCTCGTTCGACCACCGCATCAACGACGGGCTGCAGGCGACCCGGTTCATCTCGACGGTGCGCGACACCCTCCAGGCCATGGACGACCGGGTGCTCGACTGACGGCGGTGACCCTTGGTCATCGGTGACTTGACACGGGCTGACGGCAGGGGGTAATTGATGCCGTCCGGACGTGGTGCCGGTCGGGGGGTGGAGGGAGCGAGGATGATCGCACGGATCGCTCGTGGTGGCTGGGGCCCGGACCGCGACGCCGCCCTGCACGACGCCCGCGAGCGCCTGCTCCCGGCGCTGCGCGCCCGCGACGGATACCGGGGACTGATGGTGGTGGAGGACTCCGCCGCCGCGGAGATCATCCTCACCAGCTACTGGACGACCGCGGCGGAGATGTCCGCCGCCGAGGCGGCGGTCTCCGGCATCTGCGCCGAGATCCTCGGCGCCGGCGAGCCGGATGTCGACCATCACCTCGTCGCGGTGTCGGTGGGCGCCCACTCGGCCGTCGAGGGCAGCTGGGTGCGGGTTCTGGACGCCACTGTCGACAACGACCGGATGGCGACCGCGATCGCGCACTTCCGCCAGCGGGTGGTCGGAGCCCTCGGGCAGACCCCCGGCTTCCTCAGCGGGGTGCTGTTCGCCGACCCCAGCACCGCGCGCACCATGCTCGCGACCGCCTGGGACACGGGCGAGCACATGCTGCTCTCGGCCAGCCGCCTGGCCCCGCTCCGCGAGGAGGCCCGGATGGAGTTCGGGATGCGGATCCGCCGGGTCTGGAACGCCCGGCTGCTCCTCGCCGACCTCCCCGCCCCGGTGGTGGCGACCGGCTAGGCTCACCCGGTCCCGGCTCAGACCTCGAGGACGCGCATCCCGTAGGCGAGCCCGGCGCAGAGCCGCTCGAGCTCGGCGGCGAACGGGAGGCGGAGGTCGACCTCGACCCCGTCCCAGGTGAGGTGGCCGCCGCGTCCCCGGCGGGCGTAGCGGGGGGTGCGGACGCTGGCGCCGATGCCGTCCCCGTCCGGGTGCCGCTCCCAGCTGCGCGGCGCTCCCCGCGGATCGGCCCAGAGCGACCACACCTGCCCGGCGGCGAGCACCAGGCCGGAGCAGTGGAGCAGCTCGCAGCGCTCGCCGTCGAGGGTGAAGGGACGTCCCGCCGGCAGCCCCGGCTCGTACGTCGCCGCGATCGGCGGGACCGCGAGCAGCTCGTCGGCGTCGATGAGGTGCTCGAAGGCGAGGCTGCAGCGACGGCGGGTGTACGCGAGGCAGGCGTCGACGCCGGCGCCGCAGCAGCGCAGCCAGTGCTCCGCGCCCGGCCGCAGCCGGACCACCCCGCTCCGCGGCCCGCCACCGAGGGCGTCGAGGTCGACCCGGGTGGCCACCGCGCCCCGCGGGCTGTCGCCGTCGGCGCCGAGCAGGACCGCGGCGCCGGGGCTGGTGGCGACGTCGACCCAGAGGAAGGAGCCCCGCGGCAGCGGCTCGCGGGCGACGTCGGGATCGGTGAGCTGCCGGAGCACCGCCGGCCCGGCGCTGCCGTCGACGAGGAAGCGGCGGTCGGAGCCGCCGATGTCCTCGAGAGCGATCTGCCGGCAGCTTCGCATTTCCCGAAAATTGTATGCGGGATCTGCGGCGCGCAGACCACCGCGTAGAGTGTCCGCCGTCAGCGCGGGATGTGGACGGAGGAGCACGGGTGCCGGCGATCGCCGTCGAGGGCCTGCGGAAGTCGTACGGCGGCGTCGAGGCGGTCCGCGGGCTGAGCTTCGAGGTCGCCGAGGGCGAGGTCTTCGGCCTGCTCGGCCCCAACGGCGCGGGCAAGACCACCGTGGTGGAGATCCTCGAGGGCTACCGCCGCCGCGACGCCGGCAGCGCCTCCGTGCTCGGCGTCGACCCCGCCTCCGGCGGCCGGGCGCTGCGCGCCCGGGTGGGGATCATGCTCCAGGAGTGCGCCATGCCCCGGCTCCTCTCCGTCGGCGAGCTGCTCGATCTCCACGCCGGCTACTACCCGAGGCCGCGGCCGGTCGGCGAGGTGCTCGAGCTGGTCGGCCTGAGCGCGAGGGTGCGGGCCCGGGTCAGGACCCTCTCCGGCGGCCAGCAGCGCCGCCTCGACCTCGCCCTCGCGCTGATCGGCGACCCCGAGCTGATCTTCCTCGACGAGCCCACCACCGGCTTCGACCCCTCGGCGCGCCGCGACGCCTGGGAGATCGTGCGCAGCATCCGCACCCTCGGCC
This sequence comes from Candidatus Dormiibacterota bacterium, assembly GCA_036495095.1. Lineage (NCBI taxonomy): Bacteria > Bacillati > Candidatus Dormiibacterota > Candidatus Dormiibacterota bacterium. Next base: position 3,249 of record DASXNK010000086.1, read on the forward strand.
GCACCGTGCTGCTCACCACCCACTACATGGACGAGGCCCAGAGCCTCGCCGACCGGATCTGCGTCATCGCCGCCGGGGAGATCGTCGCCGAGGGCAGCCCGGAGACCATCGGCGGCCGCGAGACGGCGGCCGCCTGCATCCGCTTCACCCTGCCCGAGGGGCTCGAGCTCGCCGCCCTGCCGCTGCCGGTGCGGGTCGGCGACGGCCGCGTGATGGTGGAGACGGCGACGCCGACGCGGACCCTGCACGAGCTCACCAGCTGGGCGGTGGCGAGGGGGCTGGAGCTGCCCGGGCTCGAGGTGGTGCGCCCGTCGCTCGAGGACGTGTATTTGGAGCTCACCAGGGTGCCGTCCGAATGAGCGATGTCGCGCTGGTGGCGCGGCAGGTGCGCTTCGAGCAGAAGACCTTCTGGCGCAACCCCGCCAGCGCCTTCTTCGCGTTCGCCTTCCCGCTGATGTTCCTGGTCATCTTCGGCACCCTCAACCGGGGGGCGCGGATCCAGGCCCTGGGCGACATCCCCTACAACGCCTACTACGTCCCCGCGCTGATCACCTTCGGCGTGGTCGGCGCCTGCATGACCAACATCAGCATGACGCTGACCATCCGGCGCGACTCCGGGGTGCTCAAACGGCTGCGCGGCACCCCGCTGCCCGCGTGGGTGTTCATGGCCGGGGTGATCGGGTCGTCGGCGGTGGTCAGCGCCATCCTGGCCGTCCTGCTCACCGCCGCCGGGATGCTGTTCTACGGGGTGAGCGCTCCGCTGCACCCGGCGACGCTGCTGCTCGTGCTCGTGGTCGGCGCGATCTCGTTCTGCGCCCTGGGGCTGGCCCTCTCCGCGCTCATCCCCAACGCCGACGCCGCCCCGGCGATCACCAACGCGGTGGTGCTGCCGCTGCTCTTCCTCTCCGGCATCTTCTATCCCCTCGACCCGAGCTCGATCCTGAGCCACATCGCCGACTGGTTCCCGATGCGCCACTTCGCGCTCGCGGTCTTCGCCGCCTTCGACCCGCAGGGCAACCGGTCCGGGCTGCCGGCTCTGCACCTGTCGGCGATGCTGACCTGGGGGGTGGTGGGAGTCGCGGTCGCGGTGCGCCGCTTCCGGTGGGAGCCGCGGCGGGGCTGACGGGGAGGGCTGTCATCGCCGCTCCCCGCACCGCTCAGTCCGGCAGCAGGTGGGGGTAGCGCCAGTCGCGGGGCGGGTCGAAGGTCTCCTTGATCGCCCGCAGCGAGACCCAGCGGAGCAGGTTGGCGGCCGAGCCCGCCTTGTCGTTGGTGCCGCTGGCGCGGGCGCCGCCGAAGGGCTGCTGGCCGACCACGGCGCCGGTGGGCTTGTCGTTGACGTAGAAGTTGCCGGCGGCGTTCCGCAGCGCCGCGGCGGCCTGCTCGATCGCACCCCTGTCGGTGGCGAAGACCGCCCCGGTGAGCGCGTACGGCGAGGTGGTGTCGACCAGCCGCAGGGTCTCCTCCCAGGCCCCGTCGGGGTACGGGTACACGGTGAGGATCGGGCCGAAGAGCTCGCGCGCCATCAGCTCGTGGCGGGGATCGTCGGTCTCCAGGATGGTGGGGCGCACGAACCAGCCGCGGGAGGAGTCGGCCTCGCCGCCGGCGACGAGGCGAAGGTGCGGGTCCTCCCGGGCGGCGCCGAGCGCGGCCTCGTGGGTGGCGAACGCGCGGTCGTCGATCACCGCCCCGAGGAAGGTGGCGAAGTCGGCGACGTCGCCCATCGGCAGCGACTCGGTGGCCTCGGCGAGGGGCTCGCGGAGCCGCTCCCAGAGGCTGCGGGGGACGTAGGCGCGCGACGGCGCCGAGCACTTCTGGCCCTGGTACTCGAAGCCCCCGCGCACCAGGGCGGTGCTCAGCGCCCCCAGGTCGGCGGAGGCGTGGGCGACGACGAAGTCCTTGCCGCCGGTCTCGCCGACCAGCCGGGGGTAGCAGCGGTAGCCGTCGATGCCGGCGGCGACCTCCCGCCACATCGAGCGGAAGACCCCGGTCGAGCCGGTGAAGTGGATGCCGGCGAGTGCGGGATGGCGCAGCGCCACCGCCGAGACCGGGCCGCCGTCGCCGGTGACCATGTTGATCACCCCGGGCGGCAGCCCCGCCTCCATCAGCAGCGCCATGATCATCGAGGCGGCGAGCTGGGCGGTGCGCGCCGGCTTCCAGACCACCACATTGCCCATCAGCGCCGGCGCGGTGGGCAGGTTCCCGGCGATCGAGGTGAAGTTGAAGGGGGTGACGGCGAGCACGAAGCCCTCCAGCGGGCGCAGCTCGACACGGTTCCAGGTGCCGGTGGGGGAGACCGGCTGGTCGGCCATCAGGCGCTCGCCGAAGTGGGGGTTGTAGCGCCAGAAGTCGATGAGCTCGCAGGCGGAGTCGATCTCGGCCTGGTGGACGCTCTTGCTCTGGCCGAGCATGGTGGCGGCGTTGAGCCGGTCGCGCCAGGGGCCGGCGAGCAGCTCCGCGGCGCGGAGGAAGACCGCGGCGCGGCTCTCCCAGGGGGCGGCGGCCCATCCCGCCCGGGCGGCGAGGGCGGCGTCGACGGCGGCGGCGACGTCCGCGTCGGTGGCGCGGCGGCCGGTTCCCAGGACCAGCTCGTGGTCGTGGGGGGCGCGGACGCTGAACGGCTCGCCGCCGGCCTCGACCTCACGGCCGCCCACCACCATCGGCAGCGGCCGGGGGGTGGCGGCGAGCTCGCCGAGGGTGGCGCGGAGGGAGCGGCGCTCGGCCGACCCGGGGGCATAGGTCCGGACGGGCTCGTTGCGGGGAGGGGGGACGGGGACGCTCACGGAGGCATTCTTCCACCTCCGGTGTAGAGTGAACCCCAGGTATGGAACCGCTCCCCGTCGTCCCCTCCCCGCGCCCGTCCCACCTCCGCCTCCTCCCCGAGGGGGTCGACCGCCGGCCGCCGTGGCTCACCGTCCGCCTCCCCGCCGGCGAGGGCTACACCAGGCTCAAGGGCATCATGCGCGGCCTCGAGCTGAACACCGTCTGCGAGGAGGCGCGCTGCCCGAACATCGGCGAGTGCTGGGGTCAGGGCACCGCCACCTTCATGATCCTCGGCGACGTCTGCACCCGGGCCTGCGCCTTCTGCGCGGTGAGGAGCGGCCGCCGCGGCGGCGACGTCGACGCCGACGAGCCCCGCCGGGTGGGAGAGGCGGTGGCGCGGATGCGCCTGCGCCACGCGGTGGTCACCTCGGTCGACCGCGACGATCTCCCCGACTTCGGCGCCGGGCTGTTCGCCGAGACCATCCGGGCGATCCGCGCCGCCTCCCCGGGGACCACCGTCGAGGTGCTCACCCCCGACTTCAACGGCAGCGAGGCCTCGCTGCGGACGGTCATGGACGAGGCGCCGGAGATCTTCAACCACAACGTCGAGACCGTCGGCCGCCTCTACCGCCGGGTGCGCCCCCGGGCCGACCTGCTCCAGAGCCTTCGCCTGCTCCAGGCGGGGAAGCGGATGGAGCCGCGCAGCCGCACCAAGTCCGGGCTGATGCTCGGCCTCGGCGAGAGCCTCGACGAGGTCCGCGAGCTGCTCACCACGATGCGGGCGCACGAGATCGAGATCGTGACCATCGGTCAGTACTTGCGGCCCTCGCTGAAGCATCACCCGCTGATCCGCTTCGTGCCCCCGGAGGAGTTCGAGGAGCTCCGCGAGTTCGGCCTCCGCCTGGGCTTCGAGCACGTGGAGTCCGGGCCGCTGGTGCGGAGCAGCTACCACGCCGCCGACCAGGCGGGCTCGGCGCCGGTCGCGGCGGCCGGGGGGTGACCCCTCGGACGCCCCCCGAGGTCGGCCACCTCTGGCTGGGCACGGTGGGCTACAGCGCCGCCTGGGAGCTGCAGCAGCGGCTGGCCCGGGCCCGCGCCGCCGGCGACCTCGACCGCGACTGCGTCCTCCTCCTCGAGCACCCTCCGGTGTTCACGATGGGCCGGAACGGCAGCCCGGAGCACGTCCCCGGCGGCCCCGAGCGGATCCGCGCGCTGGGCGCCGACTACGTCGAGGTCGACCGCGGCGGCTCGGTGACCTTCCACGGACCGGGACAGCTGGTCGCCTACCCGATCCTCCGCCTCGCCGATGTCCTCCCCATCCCCGGACAGCCCGGGCTCGGCGACGTGCTCCGCTACGTGCGCGCCCTCGAGGAGGCGATGCTCGGAGCCGCCGCGACCGCCGGGGTCACCGCGGGGCTGCGGCCGCCCTACACCGGCGTGTGGGTGGGCGGGGAGAAGCTCGGCGCCATCGGGGTGAAGCTCAGCCGCGGGGTCACCCTCCACGGGCTGGCGATCAACGTCACCACCGACCTGCGCTGGTTCACCGAGGTGGTGCCCTGCGGGATCAGCGACGGCGGGGTCACCTCGCTGGAGCGGCTGGGCGCGTCGGGCTGGACCCCGGAGCGGCTCGCCCCCGCGCTCGCCGGCCACCTCGCCGCCGCGCTCGGCCGGGTGGCGGTTCCGGCCGGCGCCGGGCTGCTCGAGGCCGTTGCCGCAGCCGCCTGATCAAACGCGCCGAACACGCCGGCGCGCAGGGATCCGGGGGTGCCGTGCGTTGAATGTGCACTGGTGATGCGCTCCGTTGCGTTCGATCGGCGCGTTCTCGCACAACCAGCCTCTGGTCAGGGTCACGCGAAGCAATTACCATCCGAAGAAACCGGTGCATGTGTTCGTTTGCAGCGGGTCCATCCGGATGGACGGTCAGCCCCCGTTCCGAAGGAGCTTGAGGCCGTGTTCGTCAGAAACCGCATGCTGAACAACCTGTCATGGCCGGCCGAGCAGGGGTCGATCCGCAGGCAGCGCCGCCAGGCGCTCTGCGAGCTCGACGGCCTGCTCTCCCAGCTCGAGGAGATCAACCTGCGGGGCACCGAGGTGCCCGGCCGGGTGCGCGTGGCGCTGCGCCGTCACGGTGCGGTGGTGACCGACACCGACGCGGCCGCCCAGCTCATCGAGATGATCTTCGCGGTGCAGGAGCGGTACATGCTGCATCCGCAGCTGCCGCCGCCCCCCGCGGTCGAGGACCTGCGCCGCCGCATGGCGAGCTGAGCGCGGCCGCGCTCGCCTCCGCGCTTCCACCGGAGTAAGGTCCGGGGGACGATTCCGCCAGGGTGGGATGTGGGGGCGATGCGACAGCTCACGAGCCTCGACGCGCAGTTCCTCGCGCTCGAGGACCGGCACAACTACGGTCACGTCGGCGGCCTGACCATCCTCGAGGCCACCACCGTCTCGGGCGAGCCCTTCACCGCGCAGCGCGTCTCCGACCTGCTCGCGTCGCGGCTCCACCTGCTGCCGCCGTTCCGCTGGCGCCTCGCCGAGGTGCCGCTGGGCATCGACCACCCGTACTGGATCGACGACCCCGAGTTCGACCTCGAGTACCACGTCCGCGAGCTCGCCCTCCCCGACCCCGGCGACGACCGCCAGCTCGCCGAGCAGGTGGCACGCATCCACTCCCGGCCGCTCGACCGCACCCGGCCGCTGTGGGAGCTCTACGTCATCCACAACCTCGCCGGCGGCCGGGTGGGGATGTTCACCAAGATCCACCACTCCGCGATCGACGGCCTGTCCGGCGCTGAGATCCTCTCGGTGGTGCTCGACCTCGAGCCCGAGGGCCGGGTGATCCCGCCGCCGGATCCCGACGGCCGGCCCGGCCGGGTCCCGGGCGGGCTCGAGCTCTTCGGTCGCGGCCTCGCCAACCTCCCGCGCCAGCCCCTGCGCACCCTCCGCGGGCTGCCGCCGATGGTCGCGAACCTCGACACCCTGCCCGGCGTCGGCGCCATCCCCGGCACCGCGACGGTGGCGAGGGTCAGCCGCCGCATCGCCCGGCTGATCCCCGGTGTCGAGCCCGGCGAGGTGCTGGAGATGCCGCGCAGCCTGGCGCCGCGGACGGTGTTCAACGGCCCCGTCTCCGGCCACCGGAGGGTGAGCTTCGCCACCCTCCCGCTCGACGAGGTGAAGGCGGTCAAGAACCGCTTCGGGGTGACCGTCAACGACGTCGTGGTGGCGATCGGCGCCGGCGCGGTGCGGCGCTGGCTGCTCGACCACGCCGAGCTGCCCGACCGCCCGCTCACCGCGATGATCCCGCTGTCGGTGCGCACCCCCGAGCAGTTCGGCACCTACGGCAACCGGATCTCGATGATGGGCGTGCCCATCCCCACCGATGAGCCCGATCCGCTGCTGCGGCTGCGGCGCACCCACGAGGTGCTGCGCTCCGCCAAGGAGCGTCACAAGGGGGTGCCGGCGAGCATCCTCCAGGACGTCACCCAGTCGATCCCCCCGGCGGTCTTCGCGCGCGCCTCGCGCACCGTGCTCGGGCTGGTCTCCCGGGGACCGGTCGCACCGGTGTGGAATCTCTGCATCTCCAACGTGCCCGGGGTGCCGATGCCGCTCTACTGCGCCGGCGCCCGGGTGCTCAACGAGTACCCGATCTCGGCGATCGCCGACGGCATGGGCCTGAACATCACCGTGCTCAGCTACCAGGGGCAGATGGACTTCGGGATCGTCGCCGACCGCGAGCAGATGCCCGACGCCTGGCCGCTGGTCGACAACCTCCGCGACGAGCTGGCGACCCTGCTCGCGCTCAGCCCCGCGCAGGAGTAGACGAATGGACGTCGAGGAGGCCAAGCGCGCCGCCGGTGAGGCCGCCGCCGAGCTGGTCGAGGAGGGCATGACCCTGGGCCTGGGCACCGGCTCGACGGCGCGGTGGTTCATCGCCGCGGTGGGGCGGAAGCTGCGGGAGGGGATGCGGCTGCGGGGCGTGCCCACCTCGCGGGCGAGCGAGGCCCTCGCCGCCGAGGCGGGCATCCCCCTGGTCGAGCTCGACGCCACCGGTGTCGACCTCGCCGTCGACGGCGCCGACGCCGTCGACGGGCGGCTGCGGGTCATCAAGGGCGCGGGGGCGGCGCTGCTCCGCGAGAAGATCGTCGCCGCGGCGGCGCGCCGGTTCGTGGTGGTGGTCGACGAGGGCAAGCTCCGCGACCCTCTCGGCGGCCTCCTGCCGGTCGAGCTGGTCCACTTCGGGCACCTCTCCACCCTGGCCCATCTCGACCGCCTCGGGGGCGGCTTCCAGCTCCGGCTCGACGCCGCCGGCCGGCCGCTGGAGACCGACAACGGCAACCTCATCGCCGACGGCGAGCTCCCCGTCATCGACGACCCGGAGGGGCTGGGGACACGGATCGACGGCATCCCCGGGGTGGTCGGCCACGGCCTCTTCTGCGGGCTGACCCATCTCGTGCTGGTGGCCCGGCGCGACGGCACCGTCGATCGCCTCACCGCGGACTGACGCGTCGCCGGTAGGTCTATCCTGCCTCGCTGTGGCTGTGAGCGAACTGTCTGGCGCGACCGTCCTCCTCACCGGGGTCACCGGCTTCCTCGGCACCGCCATCCTGGAGAAGCTGCTCCGCAGCGTCCCCGGCTGCCGGGTGGTGACCCTGGTGCGTCCGGGACGCCACGGCGCCGAGCGGCGGGTGCGCGACGAGGTGCTCGCCTCCCGGGCGTTCGGCCCGCTGCGCGAGCGCCTGGGAGAGGGCCGGGAGGCGGTTCTGAGTGGGCGGGTCCAGCCCGTCGGGGGCGATCTCGGCGCCCCCGGGCTGGGCCTCGACGAGGACGGGCTCCGTGCCCTCGCCGGTGTCGACGTGGTCATCCACTCCGCCGCCGAGGTGGCCTTCGACAGCCCCCTCGACGTCGCCCTCCGCACCAACGTCGGCGGCGCCGTCGGCCTGGTCGAGACCGTGCTCGCCGCCGGCGCCCGGCCCGCGTTCGTCCACGTCTCCACCGCCTACGTCAGCGGGGTGCGCCGGGGGCTGGTGCTCGAGGGCGCTCCCGGCGGCCTGGCCACCGCTGGCGGCGCCGCCCTCGACTGGCGCGCCGAGCTGCGGGCGGCCGAGGCGGTGCGCGCCGGGCTGGAGGCAGACTCGCGGTCGCCGCAGCGGCTCCGAAAGTTCGCCGCCACCGCGCGGCGCGGGCCCGGCGCCTCAGGGGTGCCCGCCGCCGGCGCCGAGGTGGAGCGGATGCGGGCGCGTTGGGTCGACGCCCGGCTGGTCGAGCACGGCCGCGCCCACGCCCGCGCCCTGGGCTGGTCGGACGTCTACACCATGAGCAAGGCTCTCGCCGAGCTGGCGGTCAGCGAGCGCTGCGGCGAGCGGCCGCTCTCGGTGGTGCGGCCGTCGATCATCGAGTCGGCGCTCCGCGAGCCCATCCCCGCCTGGATCACGGGCCTCCGGATGGCCGAGCCGGTGATCCTCGCCTACGGCCGCGGGCTGCTCCCCGAGTTCCCCGGCCTGCCCGACGGCATCATCGACATCGTTCCGGTCGACGTCGTCAGCAACGCGGTGATCACGGCGGCGGCGACACCGCCGGCGACGGGACGGGCCGTGTACCACGTCGGCACCGGGGCGCGGAACCCGCTGCGCTACCGCGGCCTCTTCGACAACGTCCGCGGCTACTTCCGCGCCCAGCCGCTCCACGACTCCGCGGGGGCGCCGATCGCGGTGCCGGACTGGAAGTTCCCCACCGGCCGCCAGGCGGGTCGCCGTCTCGCCGCCCTGGAGCGGGGGCTGGAGATCGCCGTCGGCACCGTCGAGCGAGGGATGGCGTCGCCGCGCACCCGGGTGCTCCACCAGCGTCTCGACGAGGCCCGCGACCGGGTCCGCCGGGCCCGCTCGCTCTCCGAGATGTACGCGGTGTACACCGAGATGGACGCGGTCTTCGACGACGCCGGCACCCGCGCCCTCGACCTCGGGCGCAGCCCCGCCGAGCGCGCCGAGCTCCCCTTCGACGTCGCAGTGATCGATTGGGAGGACTACCTGCAGCGCTCCCACATCCCCGCGGTGGTCGACCTCGCCCGGATGCGTCGCCGCGCCCCCCGACCGGTGCTGCCACGGCCGACCTCGTCGCCGGCGCCGCCGCCGGCGCGGCTGCCCCGGGTGCGCGCCGGCGCCGAGCCCGCGCTCGCCGTCTTCGACGTCGAGGGCACCATCGCCGACCTCACCGTGGTGCAGCACTACCTGTTCTTCCTCCTCGAGCGTGAGGAGCGGCGGCGCTGGCCGCTGACGGTCGCGCGCACGGCGATGCGCGTCCCCGGCTGGCTGCGGCTCGACCGGGTGAACCGGCTGGACTTCCAGCGCCGCTTCTACCGCGGCTACGCCGGGCTGGAGCGCGAGTTCGTCGCCGAGACCGCCCGCCGCGCCCTCCACGAGATCACCCTGCCGCGCTGCTTCCCGCGGGCGATGCGCCGGGTGCGCGAGCACGTCGACGCCGGCCACCGGGTGGTGCTGGTGACCGGGGCGCTCGACGAGGTGGTGCGCCCGCTCGCCGACCTGCTGGAGGTCGAGCTGCGCGCCGCCCACCTGCGCACCCTCGACGGGGTCTTCGACGGCGACCTCGCCGACACCCCGCCCAGCGCCGAGGCGCGCGGCGCCCTGGTGACCCGCCTCGCCGCCGAGACCGGCGCGCGCGCCGCCGCCTGCTACGCATACGCCGACAGCATCAGCGACCTCTCGATGCTGGAGGCGGTGGGCACCCCGGTGCCGGTCAACCCCGACCTGCGGCTGCTCTCGGTGGCGCGGCGGCGGGGGTGGGCGGTGCAGTCGTGGCGGGTCGGTGACGGCGGCGGCAGGATGCCGGTGGTGCTGCCCTCGCGGGTGCCCCCGGAGCGAAGCCGCCGCGTCGCCGCGGGGCGCCGCTGATGCGTGCCCTGGAGTGCACCCCCACCGTGCCCGGCTACGCGCTCGCGCGGGTGGCCGGCGGCACCCGCGGCGGCCCCTTCACGATGCTCAGGCTCACCCACCGGCCGCCACCGGAGCTGCTCGGAGAGGGCTGGGTGCGCCTCCGTCCGCGGCTCGCCGGGATCTGCGGCAGCGATCTCTCCGCCCTGCGCGGGCACGCCAGCCCGTATCTCGGGGCGCTCGCCTCGTCGCCGTTCGTGCCCGGCCACGAGGTGGTCGCCACCGTGGACGGTGGCGGAGGGCGCTGGCGCGACGGTTCCCGGGTGGTGGTCGAGCCGCTGCTCCACTGCGGGGTGCGCGGGGTCGTGCCCCCCTGCCCGCGCTGCGCCGCCGGCGAGCCGCAGGGATGCGAGTCGGTGGCCGGTGACGGCTTCGCGGCGGGGCTGCAGAGCGGCTACTGCGCGGCCACCGGCGGGGGCTGGGCGGGGGAGATGGTCGCCCACCAGAGCCAGCTCCACGAGGTGCCGGCCGGGCTCGACGACCGCGATGCGGTGATGGTCGAGCCGCTCGCCTGCGCCCTTCACGCGGTGCTGCGCAACCCGCCGGGTCCCGACGACCGCGTCCTCGTCGTCGGCGCCGGCACCCTGGGCCTGCTGATCATCGCCGCGCTGCGCCACGCCGCCCGGCCCCGCCGGGTGATCGCGGTGGCCAAGCACGACGGCCAGAGCCGGCTCGCCGCCCGGCTCGGCGCCGACGTCGTCTGCGCCCCCGACGTGATGCTGCGCACGGTGCGCTTCGAGACCCGTGCGCGGCTGGTGGAGGGCCGCGCGGTGGCTCCCTTCCTGCTCGGCGGCGCCGACCTCACCTTCGAGTGCAGCGGTACCGCGAGCGGGCTGCAGAGCGCGATCGGCTGCACCCGTGCCGGCGGCACCGTGGTGATGGTGGGGATGCCTGGACGGGCGAGCATCGACCTCGCCCCGGCCTGGCACCGCGAGCTCAGCCTGCGGGGCGCCTACGCCTACGGCGTCGAGACCGCCGGTGGGACGGCGGTCGAACCGCCCCGGCGGACCTTCGCCATCGCCCTCGAGGCAGCACAGGCACTGCGCCCGGGCCGGCTGGTCGACGATCCCCTGCCCCTCGAGGACTACCGGCGGGCGCTCACCCGGGCGGCGTCGGCGGGGTCGCGCGGGGCGGTGAAGGTGGCCTTCGCGCCGCAGGGGGAGGGGTGATGAACCGGCCCGGCACGGTGGTGGAGGTGGGCCGCTCGACCCCACCGGTCCTGGTCCACAACGGCGACTCGGTGGTGCTGCAGCGGTTCCCGGTGGGCACCCGGGTGGTCTACCCGCCCGACCCGATCACCGGCCTGCGCGACCCCGACGGCGCGATCCGCCGGGCGCTGCTCAACCCCCTCGACTCCGAGCCCCTGCCGGCGCTGCTCCACGCCGGGATGCGGCTGACCATCGCCGTCGACGACATCTCGCTGCCGCTGCCGCCGATGCGCTGGCCCGACGTGCGCTCCCGGGTGCTCGAGGCGGTGCTCGACATGGCCGCCGACGCCGGCGTCGAGGACGTGGAGATCATCATCGCCACCTCGCTCCACCGCCGGATGACCGCGGCCGAGGTGCTCCATGCGATGGGCCGGCGGGTCTTCGACGCCTTCTGGCCCGACCGCCTCTACAACTTCGACGCCGAGGACCCGGAGGCGCTGATCGAGCTGGGCACCACCGACGAGGGCGAGGTGGTGGAGATCTCGAAGCGCGCCGCCACCAGCGACCTGCTCGTGTACGTGAACATCAACCTCGTCGCCATGGACGGGGGCCACAAGTCGGTGGCGGTGGGCCTGGCCCCGTACCGCAGCCTGCGCCACCACCACAACGTCCACACCCTGCGGCACACCCGCAGCCTGATGGACCCGCCGCGCAGCGCGCTGCACAGCTCCTGCACCCGCATGGGACGGCTGCTGGAGACCCACGTGAAGGTGTTCAAGATCGAGACCACGCTGAACAACGACACCTTCCCCGCGGCGCTCGGATTCCTCAACCGCCGCGAGTCGGAGTGGACGGTGAGGGACCGGGCCATGGCCCGGGTGGTCGCCCAGGCGACCGCGAGCATGCCCCCGGCCCAGGCGCGCGCGATGTTCCAGCGCACCCGCGCGCCCTACGCGCTCACCGGCGTCTTCGCCGGCTCCACCGAGCCGGTGCACGCCCGCGCGCTGGAGTCGCTCTACAAGCAGCAGGCGGTGCCGGTGCGCGGGCAGTCGGACGTGCTCAGCGTCGGCATCCCCTACGTGGGTCCGTACAACGTCAACTCGATCATGAACCCGGTGCTGGTCCACTGCATGGGGCTCGGCTACTTCTTCAACCTGTACCGGGGGATGCCGCTGGTGCGCCGCGGCGGGGTGCTGATCATGACCCACCCCTGCCGCGAGGAGTTCCACCCCGTCCACCATCCCTCCTACATCGACTTCTACGAGCAGGTGCTCTCCGAGACCCGCGACCCCGAGCGCATCGAGGTCGAGTACGAGGAGCGCTTCGCCAACGACGCCTGGTATCGCCAGCTCTACCGCCGCTCCCACGCCTATCACGGCGTGCACCCGTTCTACATGTGGTACTGGGGCGCGCACGCCCTCGACCACCTCGGCGACGTCGTGGTGGTGGGCGGCGACCGCGGCGTCTGCGAGCGGCTCGGCTTCCGGGCCGCGTCGACCCTCGACGATGCCCTGGAGATGGCCACCCAGACGGTGGGCCCGCATCCGAGCGTCACCCACCTCCACTGCCCGCCGCTGTTCGTCTGCGACGTCGAGGCCGGCGGCTTCGAGGCAGGGGTTCCGTGAGCCGGCGGGCCGCCCAGGCGGGCGCGGCGCTGCGCTGGGCGGCGGACGACACGGTGCGGATGCTCCGCGCCTGGCGGCCGCCCGAGCGCCCCGAGCCGGTGGAGCGGACCCCGCGCGCCCTCCGACCGCCCCGCTCCGCGGAGCCCACCTGGGGACGCTCCGACACCAGCGCGACGATGCGCCGCGCGATCCAGCGCCACGGGCTCTTCCCCCTGCTCGACATGCTCGGGCGGCCCACCGTGCTCGGCCTCCACCACCTCCAGGGGGCGCGGCCGCCGCTGATCCTCGCCCCCAACCACGTCTCCCACGCCGACGCACCGCTGGTGCTGCGAGCGCTGCCCCCGGCGCTCCGCGACGACACCCTGGTGCCCGCCGCCGCCGACTACTTCTTCAAGCGGCAGTGGCTCAGTGTTGCAGTCACCCTTGCCATGAACGCGGTGCCCTTCGACCGCCGCCACGACATCGCCGACTCGGTGCGCCGCCTCGAGCGGCTGCTCCGCCACGGTCACAGCATCGTGCTCTTCCCCGAGGGCAGCCGGGCCCGCGACGGCCGGCTGCGTGGCTTCAAGGCGGGGGTCGCCCACCTCGCGTGCCAGACCGGCGCCCCGGTGGTGCCGGTCTACGTCCAGGGCACCCATGCCCTGCTCCCACCGGGCGCCGCGCTGCCCCGGCCCAGCGCCGTCGCCGTCCACTTCGGCCCGCCGCTGGTCGCCCAGCCCGAGGAGAGCGCCCGCGCATTCAACGAGCGGATCGAGGTGGCGGTCGGCGAGCTGATGACCGCCGCCCGGGGCCACACCTACCGCGACACCGTCCCGCGCCGCCCTGGCTGGCGCGAGCGCTGGCGGCCCGCGGGGGCGCTCGCCGCCGACCCGCGGCCGGAGCTGCCCGCCGCCTCGGAGGGCTGGATCGCGCGGTGGCGCTCGACCACGCCGCGGTAGAGTCGAGAGCCCGGGCGGGTAGCTCAGACGGCTAGAGCGTCTCGTTTACACCGAGAAGGTCGCGGGTTCGATCCCTGCTCCGCCCACTTCGCACTGCCGTGTTGCGGGCTTCGAGACGGGAGTGGCTGCCAGCCCGGCTGAGCCATCATCCGGCCGACTCTGGCTTGCTGCGTGGCCGCTGCGAGGCCCGGTTCCTGTTGCGCGGTCCGATCAGCCGCTCGGGTGGGGGCGCGGGCTCGTCGGGAGTGGATTGCTCGGGGAAGGGTTCCTCGGCGAGGTGGCGCAGGACTCGTTCGTTGAGGGCGGCGAGGGTATCGAGTTCGGCGGGCGTGAGCAGGTCGATGAAATGTCGGCGGACGTTGTGCACATGCCGGGGCGCTGCGTCCTCGATGGCGCGGCGTCCGGCGGGCAGAAGGCAGATCATGGCGCTGCGGGCATCGGCGGGGTTGGACTCGCGGAGGATCAGCCCTTGCTTCTGCATGCCCCGGACCTGATGGGACAGCCGGCTCTTCTCCCACTGCAGCAGGGCGCACAGTTCCTGGGCGGTCATACGGCCCGAGCTGTGCTCCGAGAGCACCGCGAGGATCTGGTAGTCGGCCTCGTCCAGTCCGGAGTCCTCGAGCAGGTGCCGGCGCAGACGCATGGCGAGCCGGTGGCGTGCGTGCATGAAGGCACGCCAGGCGCGGTCTTCGCGGGGGTCGAGCCACCTCGGTTCCGTCGGCATGCGCTCATGGTACTTCATGGTTGACCCGTCAACCAAGACGGTGATAAGGTTGATCAATCAACCTTTCGCCGCGCCAGGAGTAGCGATCGAGGCGGGACACAAGCAGAGTCGGTAACCAGGCGGCGAGGCGCGACCGCCAGTTTGAGTGCACAGACCGGTATGCATAGCTGTTTCGAATACCTACCAATTCAATGGAGTGATCGTGGGAAAGCTTGATGGCAAGGTAGCGGTGATCACGGGTGGATCAAGCGGTATGGCGCTGGCCGGTGCCAGGTTGTTCGTTGAAGAAGGAGCTCACGTCTTCATCTCGGGTCGGCGGCAGGAAGCGCTGGACGAAGCCGCCGAGCTGATCGGCCGAAACGTGACCGGTGTACAGGGCGATTCGGCCAATCTGGCGGATCTGGACCGTTTGTTCGACGCGGTCAAGCAGGAAAAGGGCGCCATCGACGTGTTGTGGGCAAGTGCCGGGATGGGCCAGGAGGGCAAGCTCGGCGAGATCACCGAGCAGCACTTCGATGCCACCTTTGGGCTGAACGCGCGCGGCACGCTCTTCACGGTGCAGAAGGCATTGCCGCTGTTCAACGACGGTGGCTCGATCTTCATGACTGGGTCGAACGCTTCGCTGAAGGGCTATCCGTTCTGGAGTGTGTATGCGGCGAGCAAGGCGGTGCTGCACGCCTACGCCCGCGTGTGGTTGTACGAGTTGAAGGACAGGCGGATCCGGGTGAACGTGCTGACCCCGGGGCAGACCGCCACGCCGAAGCAGGAGGAGTTGTTCGACCAGGAGACGAAGCGGCAGTTCGAATCGCTGATCCCACGGGGAGAGATGGGCCGCCCTGAGGAGATCGCGACGGTCGCATTGTTCCTCGCCTCGGACGACTCGACGTACGTGAACGGTATGGAGCTGGTTGTCGACGGCGGCACCTCGGCGATCTGAGCGGGAGACACTGGCATGTGTGGGCATGCCGAGAGAACGCAGTCGTCACGGCGGCGGCAGCGGGATTGGACTGGCGATAGGACTGTGCTGAACAAAAGCGAAAGGGGCCACCCATGAGCATTGCATCCACGCCCATCCGGCTCGGGCTGATAACGGCCAACATCGGGCCGACCACTGACGGCCCCGCAGCCGTCGGATTGGCGACGCTGGCTGAACAACTCGGGATGGACTCACTGTGGGCCGGGGAACACATCGTCATCCCTGCCGGCCAGAAGAGCCCCTACCCCTACAGCCCGGACGGACAAATCCCAGGGGGCGACGACATCGACATACCCGACCCCCTGATATGGCTGTCCTACGTCGCCGCCGCCACCAGCACCATCAAGCTCGGCACCGGCGTGATCATCTTGCCCCTGCGCAATCCGCTCATCCTGGCCAAAGAAGTCGCCAGCCTCGACCGACTCAGCGGCGGCCGCGTCCTGCTTGGAGTCGGGGTCGGCTGGCTCGCCGAAGAGTTCGAGCTCCTGGAAGTCCCGTTCACCCAGCGCGGCCGCCGCCACGACGACTACATCACGGCGCTGCGCGCGCTGTGGAGCCAGGACATCGCCTCCGTCCAGACCACCCACGCGCGCTTCAGCAACGCCATCAGCAAGCCCAAACCCACCACCAGGACAGTGCCGATCGTGATCAGCGGCGGCTCCGACGCAGCGGCACGCCGCGCCGGCCGCCTGGGTGACGGCTACTTTCCCAGCACCACCGACCCGCACCGGCTCACCCAACTGCTCAAACTGATGCGCATGGCCAGCGACCAAGCCGGCCGCGACCCCAGCGCGATCGAGCTGACGGTCGCCCTGTTCGACACCGACCCCGACACCCTGAGCACACACATCGAAGGCCTGCTGCCCCTGGGTATCGAGCGGGTCCTGCTCAGCCCCATGCCACCCGAGACACTGAACGATGTCGTGGACTCGCTCACCGAACGTTTCAACATCCATCACCCTCCAGCCGTCGACCGGCGGGGTGAGATACGGCGGCGCTGTGGTGCACTTCATTGAGCGACTCTTCGTGTGACTGTTCAACGGCGGCGGCATCAATGGCGGCGGAGGCATCCTCGGCGGTGGCTGATCTGTGTCCGGTTTACCGGCCCAGGCCAACCGCACATCATGGTTGACCCATCAACCAAGTAGATGCTAAGGTTGACCCATCAACCTCTCGCCGCGCCAGGAGTAGCGACATCGTGAGCAGCATCAGCATCATCGGCACCGGGAACATGGCCCGCACCATCGGCGCGCGGGCGACAGCGGGCGGCAACATCGTCGAGGTCATGGGCCGCGATCGGTCCAAGGCCGTTGACCTGGCCAGGGCTCTCGGCGGAGGCGCCACGATCGGAGAGTGGGGCGCCGCCCCGGCCGGCGACATCGTCATCGTGGCCCTGTTGTTCGACGGCGTCGTTCCGGCCGTCACCCGGTACGGAGATGCCCTCGCGGGCAAGATCATCGTCGACATCAGCAATCCCTTCAATTCCGCGTTCGACGGGCTGGCCCACGGCGAGGAGACCTCGATCGCGCAGGAGGTCGCCAAAGTGGCCCCGGCGGGCGCCAGCGTGGTGAAGGCATTCAACACCATCTTCCGTGATGTCCTGGAGAAGGGTCGGCCCGACGTCTTCATCGCCGGCGACAGTGCTCAGGCCAAGGCGGCCATGGAGGCGTTCGTCAAGAGCCTCGGGCTGCGCCCGCTGGACGTCGGCGACCTGAAGATGGCGCACTGGCTGGAAGGAGCGGGCTTGGTCACGGTCGGCCTCGCCCGCCACGGAGTGGGGCACTTTGACTTCGCCCTCGGCGTCACCGAATTTCACGGCTGAGCCGCACCGCCCCACCACTTCCGCGCCACATCACGCCGGTCGAACTACGGCACGAGAAGAACAGCCCCCCACCCACCCTCACAGGGACAGCAGCATGCGCGTTCTCGTCACTGGCGGGACCGGCCATTCCGGTTCGTACATCATCCCCGAGCTCATCTGCGCCGGGCACGAGGTCACCGGCCTGGCCCGGTCGGACACTGCTGCGGTGGCGGTGGCCGCGCTCGGCGCGAAGGTGCGTCGCGGCGACCTCGAGGATCTCGATGGGCTCAAGGAGGCGGCCGCGGACTCCGACGGCGTCATCCACGTCGCGCACCGGCAGGACCTGCTTCCCTCCGGCGGCATGGCCGCCGTGGCCGCGGCGGAACTCCCGATCATGCTCGCCTACGGCGAGGCGCTCGCGGGAACCGGAAAGCCACTGGTCGCGGCTGGGAGCATCGGCTCGCCCGGGAACCTGGGCCGACCGGCCACCGAGGAGGACCCA
>DASXNK010000087.1 GCA_036495095.1 Candidatus Dormiibacterota bacterium
CCCGCCGCGACGCCGAGGATCATGGCGCTGAAGCCGGAGATCCACCCCGCGCCCGGGGTGATCGCCACCAGGCCGGCGATCATGCCGTTGATCATGCCGGTGGTCGACGGCTTGCCGGTGCGGACGATGTCGAGGATCATCCAGGTCAGCAGCGCCATGGCGGTGCAGACGTGGGTGTTGAGGATCGCCGCGGCGGCGTCGGCGTTGGCGAAGTAGGGATCGCCACCGTTGAAGCCCGACCAGCCCAGCCAGAGAAGGCCACCGCCGGCGACGGCCATCATCAGGTTGTTCGGCGTGCAGTTCTGCCGGTCCTTCATCAGCCGAGGCCCGACCACCGCGGCCGCGGTGAAGCCCGAGACCGCCGCGGCGACGTGGATGACGTAGCCGCCCGAATAGTCGAGGGCGCCGAGCTGGGCGAGCCAGCCACCGCCCCAGATCATGAAGGCGCCGACGCTGTAGACGCAGGTGATCCAGAGGGGGACGAAGATCATCCACGCCTTGAAGCTCATCCGGCCGAGCACCGCGCCGGCGAGGATGATCACGGTGATCGCCGCGAAGACGAACTGGAAGTAGACCAGCGTCGAGCCGGGGAAGTGCAGGTCGGGGATCAGCCCCGACAGCAGCGGGATCGCCGCCTGGTGCAGCTGGTCACCCGCGCCCAGCACGGGATGGGGCACGCCGACCAGGTTGCGGAAGAAGTTCGGGCCGCCTCCGCCCACGGGGGCGCCGAAGCTCATGTTGTAGGCGAAGAGGGTCCAGACCACGAGCGTCATCGCGAACGCGTAGACGACCATCAGCGCAGAGTTGACCGCCCACTTCCGCTTGACGATGCCTCCATAGAGGATCGCCAGGCCTGGGATGCTCATGATCCCGACGAGCGTCGCCGAGATCAGCTGCCAGGCGTTGTCGCCGGGCACCAGCCAGTTTGGACTCGGTGTCATGCCTTCCCCCTCTTACTGTGCCGGCCCACCCGGCCTGTACACAGATACGGCCGAAGCCCGGGTCAAATCACTGTGCGGGTCACCTCAAATTGGGACAGGGGGGCTCATGCGGATCGCACAAGCCATACGGTGCGCGCTGCCCAAACGCCCGGATGAAGGCGGCATCCAGGGAGGGCGCGGCGCCCCATCAGCCGGTGTTCTGAACCCCGGCGGCGATCCCGTTGATGGTCCCGTGCACCAGCCGGAGCAGGGCGTCGCTGCCCTCGCGGCGCCATCCCTCGAGGAGCAGGACCTGCAGCTCGTGGAGCGGACGCAGCGCCCGGCCGCGGGCGGCGAGGCGGCCGCGCAGGTCGGGCTGGTGGTCGAGCAGGCCCTGGCCGCCGCGCACCGCGAGCAGCGCCTCGGCGCAGCGGTCGTACTCCTCCCGCAGCCGCGGCAGCCAGCGGTCGGCGCCGGCGCCGCGGGCCAGGCCGGCGTACAGGGCGCCGACCTCCCAGTCGGTCTTGAACACGACCATCTCGAGGTTGTCGACGGTGGAGCGGAACCAGGTCGACTCGCGGTAGAGCGCCCGTGCCGCCTCCAGCCGGCGGGGGTCGTCGGTGAGCATGCCCAGGCCGCTTCCCGCCCCGAACCACACCGACGCGACCACCCTCGCCTGCGCCCACGAGAAGTGCCAGGGGATCGCCCGCAGCGCTCGGGGCAGGGGGTCGGTGGTGCGCCGGGCGGGGCGCGAGCCGATCGCCAGCCGCTCGATGGCGTCGATGGGGGTGAAGGCGCGGTGGAAGATCGCCATCCCGGGGTCGCCGTACCACTCCTCGTAGACGGCGCGGCTGCGTGCGTTGACCTCCTTGAGCCAGTCGGGCATCCACGCCGGGTCACCGCCGCCGGTGGCGCTGCTGGCGAGGGCGAGCAGGGTCTCGGCGAGGTGGCCGGCGCCCACCACCGGGTCGTCGAAGCGCAGGGAGATCGACTCGCCCTGCTCGGTCCAGCGCAGCCGCCCGTCGAGGGTCCGCGACGGCTGGGCGAGCACCGCCTCGCCGGTGGGCCCGCCGCCGCGGGCGACGGTGCTGCCGCGGCCGTGGAAGATGAAGGGGCGAGCGCCGTGCGCCTCGCACGCCGCCGCCACCTCGCGATGGGCGCGCCGCAGTGCCAGGGCGCCGCTGAGGTAGCCGCTGGCCTTGGTGGTGTCCGAGTAGCCGAGGAGGACCTCCTGCTGCCCGTCGTGGCAGCCGAGACTCGCCACGTACTCGGGGAGCGCGAACATCGTCCGCAGGGTCTGGCCGCAGGCGTGGAGCGCCTCCTCGTCCTCGAAGAGCGGCGAGATGCGGATCCGTTCGTCGAGCGGCGCGTGGCTGCGCAGCAGCCAGAGCGCGACCACCATCTCGGACGGGCCGCTGCAGCCGCTCAGCACCAGCGAGCCGCCGAGATCGGGGTTGCGGCGGAGGAAGTCGGCCCAGACCACGAGGCTGTCGAGCAGCTGGTCCTCGGAACCGCTGTCGGCGGTGGGCGGTCCGGAGGCGCTCAGCTCGGCGAGGAGCGCGGCGGGGTCGCCCCACAGCCGTTTCGCCCGTGGGGTCGCCGAGCCGGCGAGGGCGCGGAGCACCGAGCAGTGGGTGCGCACGTCGAGGTCGAGGAGGTGGAGGCCGGCCAGCCGGCACCAGGCCCGCCAGCGGCCGAGCACCGGCTCGACCAGGTGACCGGCGCCGTTCCGTTCCATCTCCCCGGCGATCCGCTCGATGTCGGTGGCGAGGTCGGCCCGGCTGCGATAGGTGGTGGGCGACCCGGTGCCGACCCGCTCGGCCACCACCTCGGCGAGCAGCCGGAGCGCCTCGCCGACGAACCGCCGCCCGGCGCGGTCGCCGGCGTGGATGCGCAGCCAGCGCCGGGTGCGGGGCTCGAGGTCGTCGAGGCTCAGCGGCAGGGTGAGCTCGTCCACCGCCCGCAGGGCGAAGTCGCGATGGCGGGCACGGGCCATCTCGCCGGCGCCGCGCAGCGCCGCCTGGAGGTCGGCGGCGGTGCAGAAGGGATTGCCGTCCTGGTCTCCCCCGATCCAGCTGCCCAGGCGCAGCCGGGCGGGCATGGCGGCGGTCGCCCGCGGCTGGGCCAGGTGCTCCACGGTGATCGCCGCCTCGGCGAGCGGCCCGCGCAGGAAGGTCTCGACGAACCTGACCTCGTCGGCGACGGTGACCGTGGAGTGGCGCACGCTGTCGGTGCGCCAGAGCATCTCGACGGCGACCTCGAGGTCGGCCTCGGCCGCGGCCGGAGGGCTGTCCCCGAGCAGCCGCTCGAGGGCGGCGCGCACCTGCTCGAGCCGCCGGCGCAGCGCCAGCCGCCTCGCCTCGGTGGGGTGGGCGGTGAGCACCGGCTGGGCCACCACGCCGGCGAAGATGGCCGGGTCGCTGGCGCGGAGCGCCTCGAGCGCGCCGCCCGAGCGGACGAGCTCGCGGCTCTGCTCCACCAGCTCGCCGAGGTTGGTGAGGTGGAGGGCGGTGCTGGCGGTGCGCACATCCAGGGCCACCGGCTCGGTCGAGCCGTCGACGCTGACGCGGTCGACGACCCGCCTGAGGGTCTGCAGCAGGATGCCGACGGGACTCGACACGCCGCCACTCTACCCGGTGCCGTTTCTCGACAATGAGCGGCCAGGAGGTCTCGAGGTGCAACGCAGCTTCCGTCTCACCGCCGAGGGCGCCTGGGAGACCACCGACCGCGGCGCGGAGGTGCTCCAGACCCCCGCCCTCAACAAGGGGGTCGCCTTCACCGAGGAGGAGCGGCACGCGCTCGGCCTGGTGGGGCTGCTGCCCCCCGGGGTGCTCACCCTCGAGGAGCAGGCGAGGCGGGCCTACCGCCAGTACCGCGCCCAGCCGACCGCGCTGGGCGGCTACGTCTATCTCAAGCTCCTCCACGACCGCAACGAGACCCTCTACTACCGGCTGCTCACCGACCACCTCCACGAGATGCTGCCGGTGATCTACACGCCCACGGTCGGCGAGGCCATCCGGCACTACAGCGACGAGTTCCGCCGGCCGCGCGGCGTCTACCTCTCCATCGACAATCCCGACGAGATCCAGACCGCGTTCGCCAACTTCCGGGTGGCCGGCGGTGACGTCGACCTGGTGGTCGCCACCGACGGCGAGGCCATCCTCGGCATCGGCGACTGGGGCGTCGGCGGCATCGACATCGCCGTCGGCAAGCTCGCCGTCTACACCGCGGCGGCGGGCATCGACCCCTCCCGCGTGATCCCGGTGATGCTCGACGCGGGCACCGACAACCAGGCGCTGCTCGACGACCCCTTCTACGTGGGCAATCGCCATCCGCGGGTGCGCGGCCGGCGCTACGACGACTTCATCGACGCCTACGTTGCTGCCGTCACCGGCCGTTTCCCGGGGGTGCTGCTGCACTGGGAGGACCTCGGCCCGGGCAATGCGCGCCGCATCCTCGAACGCCACCGGGAGCGCATCTGCACCTTCAACGACGACATGCAGGGCACCGGCGCGACGGTGCTCGCGGCGGTGCTCTCCGGCACCCGCGCGGGCGGCCTGCCCCTGGCCGGCAACCGCATCGTGGTGTTCGGCGCGGGCACCGCGGGGTGCGGCATCGCCGACCAGCTCCGCGACGCGATGGTGGCCGGGGGGATGTCGCGCGAGCAGGCGACCCGGCGCTTCTGGTGCATCGACCGTCCCGGCCTGCTCACCGACGACCTCGGCGGCCTGCGCGACTTCCAGCAGCCCTACGCGCGGCCGGCCGGCGAGGTCGATGGCTGGGCGCGCGACGGCGCCCTCGGCGGCATCGCCCTCGAGGAGGTGGTCCGCCGGGTGCGGCCCACCGTGCTCATCGGCACCTCGGCGGTGGCCGGGGCCTTCACCGAGGAGGCGGTGCGCGAGATGGCCCGCCACACCCCGCGGCCGATCATCCTGCCTCTCTCGAACCCGACCGAGCTCGCCGAGGCGGCGCCCGGCGACCTGCTCGCCTGGAGTGACGGTCGCGCCCTGGTGGCCACCGGCGGCCCCGCCGAGCCGGTCACCCACGACCGGGTCACCCACATCGTCGCCCAGGCGAACAACGCGCTGCTCTTCCCCGGCCTCGGCCTCGGCGCGATCGTGTCCCGAGCCGGGCGGGTCACCGACGGGATGCTCGCCGCCGCCGCCGCCGCGGTCGCCGCCGAGGTCGACGCCTCCGGGCCGGGGGCGGCGCTGCTCCCCCTGCTCGACGCGGTGCGCGAGGTCTCGGTGGCGGTGGCCTGCGCGGTGGCGCGGGCGGCGGAGGCGGAGGGGGTCGCCGGCGCCCCGCGCGGCGACGCCGTCGAGGCGGGGGTGCGCGCGGCGATGTGGCGCCCCGCCTACCGCCCGGTGCGGCCCTGGCCGGCGGCCCGCTGAGCGGGCGTCAGGCGGCCGCGGCGGGCAGGCTGAAGGCGAAGCTGGCCCCGCTCCCCGGCGCGCCGTCCTCGAGCCAGACCCGGCCGGCGTGGGCCTCGACCAGGCCGCGGACGATGGCGAGGCCGAGCCCCGCCCCTCCCCCGCCCGCCGCGGCCTCCCCGGCGCCGCGGGCGAAGCGGGTGAAGAGCCGCTCGCGCAGCTCCTCGGGCACCCCGGGGCCGCGGTCGACCACCCGGACCACGATCATCGAGCGCACGCCGCGCACCGCGCGGACCGTGATCGGGCTGCCCGGCGGCGCGGCCCGGTCGGCGTTGCGGAGGAGGTTGTCGAGAACCTGCCCCAGCCGGTCCCAGTCCGCGACCACCTGGAGCCCGGCCGCGGCCTCCCACTCCACCGGGCGCGACGGCGAGCCGACGTGGAGGCGGTCGACCGCGGCCTCCACGGCGTCGGCGAGCTCGAGCGGCTCGAGGCGCAGCTCCACCGCGCTGCCCTCGATCCGCGCCATGTCGAGCATGTCCCCGACCAGACGGTTCAGCCGCCGGGCCTCGGTGGAGATGCTCTCCACCTCGTCGCGCAGCCCGGCGTCGAGGCCGGGATGGGCGAGCAGGCCGGTGCTGTTGGTGAGGATGCTGCCGAGCGGGGTGCGCAGCTCGTGGGAGACGTTGGCGAGGAAGTCGCGGCGCACCCGGTCGCTCTCCTCGAGGACGCGCACCTGCTGCTCGGTCCGCGCCAGCCGGACCGCCACCGCCGCCGCCTCGGCCTGCTCGCGGTTCAGCCGGGCCAGCTCCTCATTGGCGCGACGGACCTGCTGGGTCAGTGCCTCCGCCGCCAGCTGGGAGCGCCGCCGCCGCGAGCCCACGCCCCCCACCAGCCCGGCGGCGCCGAAGAAGACCGCGAGGTAGACCAGGTCCTGCTCGCCGCCGATGGTCAGGGTGTGGAGCGGCGGGATGAAGAACCAGTCGACGAGCAGGAAGCTGGTGGCGGCGGCGAGGAGCGCCGGTCCCAGGCCGCGGCCGACCCCCAGGAGCGCGACCAGCCCCAGGTACAGGAAGACGTAGTCCCGGTGCGGCGCCGCCCCCACCGGCACCAGCACGGCGGTGAGCGCCAGCGGTCCGACCACGGCCGCGGCCGCCCCGGCGGCGCCGCCGAGGTGGCTGGAGGTGGCGGCCGAGCCCATGCCCGCATTGTCCCGAGAAGGGCGCGGCCCCCGCCCGGGAGGCCTCGAGGGGCGTTGCTAGCATGTCGGCACATGAAGGGCTCCCGGCTCGTCCGCGACCTCGGACTGCAGGTGGGCGCCCGCCAGGTCCTCGACCGGCCCGCCGACCTCGCCGCCTACGGATACGACGCCTTCGGCGCGTCCGGCGAGCGCCACCTCCCCGACGCCGTGGTCTTCCCCGGCTCGACGGCCGAGGTCTCCGCGGCCGTCCAGGTGTGCGCCGACCACGGGGTCGCGGTGGTCCCCCGCGGCGCCGGCACCGGCTACTCGGGCGGCGCCGTGCCCCGGTCCGGCGGGGTGGTGATCAGCCTCACCCGGATGAGCGCGGTGCTCGGCCTCGAGCCCGAGGCGATGCGGATGCACGCCGAGGCGGGGATGGTCACCGGCGCGATCCACCGCCGCGCCCTGGGCTGCGGCCTCTACTACCCGCCCGACCCCGGCTCATCCTCCACCTGCACCGTCGGCGGCAACGTCGCCTGCAACGCCGCCGGCCCCCACACCCTGCGCTACGGCACCACCGCCGACTACCTGGT
The DNA here is from genome assembly GCA_036495095.1 of Candidatus Dormiibacterota bacterium. Lineage (NCBI taxonomy): Bacteria > Bacillati > Candidatus Dormiibacterota > Candidatus Dormiibacterota bacterium. Next base: position 7,064 of record DASXNK010000087.1, read on the forward strand.
CGGCGCCACCGTGGTCCTCGCCGACGGCCGGGTCGCCCACCTCGGCGAGGGCGGCGACGGCGGCGTCGACCTGCTCCGCATGGTCTGCGGCTCGGAGGGCACGCTGGGCATCGTCACCGAGGTGCTGCTCCGCCTCCTGCGCGCACCGGCGGCGCGGTCGACGGTGGCCGCCGGCTTCGCCGGCATGGAGGACGCCGCCACCGCGGTGGCCGCGCTCAGCGCCGCCGGCCTGGTCCCCGCCGCCGTCGAGTTCCTCGACTCGGCGGCCCTGCAGGCGGTGGCACGCACCGGCGTCGACGCCTACGCCCCCGACGCCGGCGCCCTCCTGCTGGTCGAGCTCGAGGGCGACCCCGGCAGCGTCGACGCCGAGCTGGACGCCGCCATGACCGCGATCGCCGCGGGCTCGCCGGCAGCGGTCGAGATGGCCGCCGACCCCGCCGGCCAGCGGCGGCTCTGGGCGGCGCGCAGGGCGATCAGCGCGGCGGTGGCCACGGTGATGATCGGCAAGGTGAACGAGGACGTGGTGGTGCCCCGCGACCGCATCGCCGAGCTGGTCGCCCGGGTGCGCCGCCTCGGCGCCGAGCACTCGGTGCCGGTGGTGAACTTCGGTCACCTCGGCGACGGCAACCTCCACGCCACCTTCCTCATCGACCCCCGCCTCCCCGGCGACCGCGCCCGTGGCGACGCCGCCGCCGCCGGCCTCTTCGACACCGTGCTCGACATGGGAGGAGCGATCACCGGCGAGCACGGCGTCGGCGCCTCGAAGCTCCCGTACGTGGAGCGACAGCTCGGGCCCGGAAGCGTGGCGCTGATGCGCCGGATCAAGGCCAGCCTCGACCCGGCCGGATTGATGAACCCCGGGATCAAGGTGCCGCCTCGCAATGGCGGCTCCGCGACTCAGGGCTCGAGGACCGCCGCGAGCGACGCCCCGTAGTCGGTGTGCGTGATCACGTTCGCCAGGTCGCGGCCGTCGGGCTCGGCGTCCATGGCGGCCTCGTAGACGAAGGAGTAGACGTTGGCGAGGGTCCAGTCGCCGAAGCCGACCTCGGCGAGGGCCCGAGGGAGGTCGGGGTCGACGTTGCCCCGCTCCAGGGTCTCGGTGGCGGCCTGGTAGAGGGCGACGAGGATGCGCAGCTCGACCTCGTACTCCTCGATCAGCGCCTCGCGGGCCTTCTCGGCCCTGAGCTTCGCCAGGGTGCGGCGGAGCTGGCGGATCTCGATCTGGTACTCGTCCACGGGATCAGCGCCGCACCCTGCTGAGCAGCTCGACGAGGCCGCCGTCGGGGTCGAGGACGTAGGCGGTGCGCTCGCCCCAGTAGCGGTCGGCGGGGGCCTGGAAGCTGGGGGCGCCGGCGGCGACCGCAGCGGCGTGGGCGCTGTCGACGTCCTCCACCTCGAAGGCGAGCTCGATGGCGCCCGGCGGGCGGCCCAGCGACTCGTCCTCGACGCCGAGCACCGCGGCCATGGCGCCGCGCTCATAGAGGCCGAGGCGCACCGAGCCGCAGTCGAACTGCGCCCAGTGCTCGGTGCGCTTGGTGAGCGTCAGTCCGAGGACGCCGCCGTAGAAGTCGACGGCGGGCCCGAGCGAGCCGACGAAGCGGACCACGTAACCGAGCCGGGCAGCCATGCCACCGGTGTCCCGGGTCCCGCGGCTAGAAGAAGACGTGGTGGAGCGCCACCGTCGGTGCCATCAGGATGGCGATGATGTTCATGACCTTGATCATGGGGTTGATGGCCGGTCCGGCGGTGTCCTTGCAGGGGTCTCCGACGGTGTCACCGGTGACCGCCGCGGCGTGGGCGTCGGTGCCCTTGCCCCCGTAGTGGCCGTCCTCGATGTACTTCTTGGCGTTGTCCCAGGCGCCTCCGCCGGTGGTCATCTGCAGGGCCACGAAGATGCCCACGACGATGGTGCCGAGCAGCATCGCCCCCAGCGCCTCCGGCCCCAGCAGGAAGCCGACGACGAGCGGCGCGACCACCGGCAGCAGGCCGGGGATGATCATCTCCCTCTGCGCCGCCGCGGTGACCAGGGCCACGCACTTCGCGTACTCCGGCCGGGCGGTGCCCTCCATGATCCCCGGGATCTCCTTGAACTGGCGGCGCACCTCGACCACCACGCCGCCGGCGGCGCGGCCCACGGCGAGCATGCACAGCGCCCCGAAGATGAACGGCATGATGCCGCCGAGGAAGAGGCCGACGATGACCGTCGGAGCGGTGAGGCTGAAGCTGAACACCCGGCCGTTGCCGTGGTTCGCGAGCACATCGGTGTAGCTGGCGAAGAGCACCAGGGCGGCGAGCCCGGCGGAGCCGATCGCGTAGCCCTTGGTGACCGCCTTGGTGGTGTTGCCGACGGCATCGAGCGGGTCGGTGACGTTGCGCACCGACTCCGGCATGTTCGCCATCTCGGCGATGCCGCCGGCGTTGTCGGTGATCGGCCCGTAGGAGTCGATGGCGACGATGATGCCGGTCATGCTCAGCATCGCCATCGCCGCGATGCCGATGCCGTAGAGGCCGGCCAGCGACGCCGAGGCGAGGATCGAGATGCCGATGATCAGCACCGGGATCGCGGTGCCCTCCATCCCGATCGCGAGGCCGGCGATGATGTTGGTGGCGTGGCCGGTCTGCGAGGCCGCGGCAATCGTCTTCACCGGCCAGAACTGCGACCCGGTGAAGAACTCGGTGACCGCCACCAGCAGCACCGTGGCCACCACCCCGATCACCGCGCACCAGAACAGGTTCATGGGGTCGTGGCCGAGGACGCTGCTGGCGAGGTCGCCGTTGTTCTTGAGCGTGTACGTGACCACGGCGAAGAGCGCCACCGCCACCAGCACCGAGACCGCGAGGCCCTTGTAGAGCGCCCCCATGATCCAGCCGTTGCGCGGCAGCTTGACGAACTGGGAGCCGACGATCGACGCGACGATGCTGATCCCGCCGAGGATCAGCGGGTAGAGGATGTAGGCGAGGATGGGCCCGCTCTGCGTCTTGAAGAGGAGGCCGCCGAGCAGCATGGTGGCGACCGCAGTCACCGCATAGGTCTCGAAGAGGTCGGCGGCCATGCCCGCGCAGTCGCCGACGTTGTCGCCGACGTTGTCGGCGATGACCGCGGGATTGCGGGGGTCGTCCTCGGGGATGCCCGCCTCCACCTTGCCCACCAGGTCGGCGCCGACGTCGGCGGCCTTGGTGTAGATGCCGCCGCCGAGGCGGGCGAAGACGGAGATCAGCGAGGCGCCGAAGGCGAAGCCGGTGAGGGCGTCGAAGTCCTTGAAGAGGCCATAGGCGACGACCACGCCGATGAGTCCGAAGCCGACCACGAAGAAGCCGGTGACCGCGCCGCCGCGATAGGCCATCCGCAGCGCCGGCTGGATGCCGCCACGGGCGGCCTCGGCGGTGCGCAGGTTGGAGCGCACCGAGATGTTCATGCCCACGTAGCCGGCGGCGCCGCTGAGCACCGCGCCGAGCACGAAGAGCACCGCCGTCTTGATCCCCAGGGTGATCCCCAGGAAGACGGCGATGACCGCGCCGATGCCCGCGATGATCGTGTACTGCCGGTTGAGGTATGCCTGCGCCCCCTCCTGGATGGCCAGGGCGATCTCGCGCATCCGCTCGTTGCCCTCGGGCTGCTTCAGCACCCAGAAGATGAGATAGATGGCATAGAGGAGGGCGAGCCCACCGGCCAGTGCGATGGGCACGAGAACGTTCAGGGTCATGGGCACCTCATCGGCATTGGCGACCACAGAGAGGCATGGCGGCCGCGAACCGGGGGATTGTAGCCGCTGGGCAACGCCGATCGCGCCGAGGCGTCCGGGCCCGCTGCTACCGTTCGGGGCGATGGCAGACAGCGCTGCGGGAACGGTCATCGTCGCCGTGGGCGACGAGATCCTCGGCGGCTTCACCCTCGACACCAACTCCCACTGGCTGACCGGACAGCTGCGCGAGGCGGGCTATCCCTGCAGCCGCATCGTGGTGGTGCCGGACCGCCTGCCGGCGATCGTCGAGGCGGTGCGCGCCGCCGTCGACGACCCCGCGGTGGCCCGGGTGCTGGTCTGCGGCGGGCTCGGCCCCACCCCCGACGACCGCACCCTCGAGGCCCTCGCCGCCGCCCTCGACCAGCCCCTGGAGGTGCATCCCGACGCCGAGGCGCACGTCCAGCGCGTGGTCGACCGGATCCACGCCGCCGGCTGGATCGAGAGCAACCGGATGACCGAGCCCAACCGGAGGATGACGGTGGTGCCCCGGGGCGCCACCGTGCTCGCCAATCGCAGCGGCATGGCGCCGGGGCTCGCCTACCCGCTCCCCGCCGGAGACGGCACGGAGCGCTGGCTGCTGGCGCTGCCGGGGGTGCCCCGGGAGCTGAAGCGGATCTTCTCCGAGGAGATGCTGCCGGTGTTCTTCGTGGGCGGCTCGGCGCCGATCGTCGTGGAGCTCCGCTACCGGCACGCCATCGAGGCGGAGTTCTTCGAGCCCATGCGCCGGCTGGAGAGCGAGTTCCCCGACGTCCTGGTGGGCTCGTATCCGCAGACCGAGACCCGGGAGCTGGTGATCCGGGTGCGCGGCGCCGACGCCGGGCGGGTGGAGGCGGCGCTGGGCCGGATGCGGGAGCTGCGGCCGCCCTCGCCGGATCCCTAGCGAGACGGCGCGGCGGGAGCCGGAGCCGGAGCCGGGGGTGTCCCGGCCCGGCTCCGCGCTGGCGCTCAGGCCGTCTCGGTCTGCTTCATGTTGCGGGCGCGCGGACCCTTGGGGCTGTTGACCACGTCGAACGTCACCGCCTGTCCCTCCTCGAGGGCGTCGAAGTCGACGGTGCTGAGCTCGGTCCGATGGAAGAAGACCTCGTTGCCGTCATCGGCGCGGACGAAGCCGAACCCGCGGTCGTGGATGATCTTCTTGATGCGGCCTTCGGGCACTGAGGCTGTCCTCCGGGACGTGCTGACCTCGGTCCGGTCCCCAGACGTGTTCCCGACCACGACGGGACGGCCTCGGTCAGCGGGAGACGCTGCGAGAACACACTGAGAGGTGGGCCGCTCGGCGCTCCCGGACCCTCCGGTCCGGGCCTGCGCAGTGCGGCGCCTCGACCGAGGATACCAGGGGAGGACCGATCCGGGGCTCGCTCACCTCGTCCCCCCGCCCTCCTCCAGCGCCCTCGCCGAGGCCCCCTCGCGCTCCCGCCGCCACTCCGAGAAGAGGTCGCGGGCGCTGTCCGGGAGGGCCCCGTAGTAGTCCTCCGGATCGAGCCGGCCGGGCCACGGATCGGCCGCCGCCACCGCCGGCTCGCGGCGCGCGGTGGCCGCCCAGACCTCGCCGACCTGCTTGGCCTCGCCGCCGGCGCGGCGCAGCCCGTGACGCGCCAGCCAGGGGCGGCGGTCGTAGGGCGGCGCCTCGACGACCCGGCCGGTGAGGTCACACCAGGAGGTGGCCACCAGGCCGGCCACCCCCACCTCGCCGAGCCGCGCGAGCAGGTCCGCGGCGTGGCGCGCGGCGACGTCCTCGGGCACGGTGACGGTGTCCTCGACCGCCGGCTTCGGCGGCGGCCCGGGCTCGGGCTCCTCCTCCGCGGGCGGTGGCTCCCGGGGCTCGCCGGAGGCCACCCCGGTGGTGACCACCAGCGGCGGCGGGGTGCCCGCGGGCGCCGCCAGCCGCAGCGCCAGCTGGGCGAGGAACACGGTGGGGGCGGGGTCGAGGGGGTCGTCGGCGAGGCGCAGGTGCTGGGGGAGCACCAGCAGGCCGAGCTGGTCGAGGTGGGGGGCGAGCAGGTGCGGGCGCACCCCCCGGGCGATCAGCAGGTCGCCGGCGCCGAGGGTGAGCATGGAGCGGTCGCCGCGGGCGCGCACCCGCTCGGCCATCAGCTCGGCCCAGGCGGCGAGGTGGGTGACGCGCCGGGGGCGGACGGTGGTGGCGGGGTCGTGGCCGAGGTCCCAGGCGAGCACCGCGGGGTGGTTGGAGAAGGCGTCGAGCAGGGCCTCGAGCCAGGCCACCCCCGCCTCCTGCATCAGCGGGTCGGCATAGGGGTCGCGGGGACCGCCGGGCTCGACGCTGCCCTCGCAGACCACCCGCACGCCGGTGCGCGGCCGCTTGCGGTCGACCATGTAGCGGGGCAGCATCACGCAGTCGCCGAACGTCTGGATGAAGAGCACCGGCACCACCCCGAGGGAGAGGCCGCGGGCGGTCTCCAGCAGGTCGCCGAGCTCGCCGATGCGGCGCCGGCTCACCCCGCGATGCGAGGGCATGAAGGCGTCCCAGGGGAGGTGGACGCGCACCGCGGGGAGGCCCTGCGCCCGGGCCGCGGCGAGGTCCGCGGCCACCCGCACCGCCGGGAACGCCTGCCAGAGGTAGGGACCGGTGGAGGCCGGCCAGTAGGTGACGCCGCAGAGCAGGGGGTCGCCGGCGGCCGTGCTACTCCCCCCGGAACTCGGCCGGCCGCTTGCCGAGGAACGCCTGGAGGCCCTCGGCGGCGTCGGCGGTCTGGAGGACCTCGAGGAAGCCGCGCATCTCGGCGCGCAGCCCCTCGTCGACGGGGCGGTCGAGGCCCTCGAGCACCGCGCGCTTGGCCAGCCCGAGCGCACGCGTCGCCATCCCGGCGAGGGAGCGCGCCTTCTCCATCACCGCCGCCTCGAAGCCCTCCGGGGGCAGGGCGGCATCGACCAGGCCGATCGCCAGCGCCTCGGGGGCGCGCAGCCGGCTGGCCTCCATGATCATGTGCAGCCCGCGGGCGCGTCCCACCAGGCGGGGCAGCCGCTGGGTCCCCCCGGCCCCGGGGATGATCCCCAGCGAGGTCTCGGTCAGCCCGATGGTGCTGCGTCCGTCATCGACCATGAGGCGGTAGTCGCAGCAGAGCGCCAGCTCGCAGCCGCCGCCGAGGGCGTGGCCGCCGATCGCCGCGATCACCGGCTTGGCGACCCGCTCGGGGATGCTGAAGCGCTCGAGGAAGGAGGGGCCGTCGCCGTCGATCCCCATGCCGCCGCCGGCCATCATCCCGATGTCCGCTCCCGCCATGAAGAAGCGCTCGATGGCGCTGGCGATCACGATGCATCGGACCGACGGGTCCTCGCCCAGCGCCTCGATCGCGCCGGCGATGGCGTCGATCAGTCCGGGCGAGATCGCGTTCGCCTTGGGCCGGTTCATGCGGACCACGGCGACGGCGCCGTCGCGCTCGACCGCGACCATCGGCGGGGCGTCCGGGGAGCCGCTCATCAGAAGGTGAAGAGGTCGATGCCGCCGGCGACGTGGAGCACCTGGCCGGTGACGTAGCGGGCCTCGGGCGAGCAGAGGAACACGATCGCGTGGGCGACGTCCTCGGGCTCGCCGGGCGCCCGCATCGCGGTGCGCAGCACCATCCGGTCGTTCATCTTGGGATTGCCCATCTTGAAGGCCTCGGTGGCGATGATCCCCGGCGCCACCACGTTGGCGGTGATGCCGTAGCGGGCGCCCTCGAGAGCGGTGGTGCGGGCCAGGCCGACCATCGCCGACTTGGTGGCGGCGTACGACGCCTGGCCGAAGCCACCGAGGCTGCCCGCCACCGAGGACATGTAGACGATCCGGCCGCCGCCCGCCTGGCGCATGTGGGTGAAGGCCGCCTTGGTGCAGTTGTAGGCGCCGGTGAGGTTGACGCTGACGTCGCGGTCCCAGAGCTCGTCGGACTGGGCCTCGATCTGGGCGACGTGGTCGAGGGTGGCGGCGTTGTTGACCAGGATGTCCAGCGAGCCGAACTCGGCGACCACCTGCTCGAAGACGGTGCGCACCTGCTCGCGGTCGGTGACGTCCATCTTGATCGCCGCCGAGCGCCGCCCCATGGCGCGGATCTCCTCGCTGGTGCGCTCCGCGTAGACGACGTTCTGCGAGGTGAACAGCTGGGCGAGCGCCGACTGCGCCCGCTCCGCCGACCGCTGGATGTCGGGGTCGCTCTCGATGAGGATGTCGGTGACGACGACGTCCGCGCCCGCCCTCGCCAGCGCCAGGCAGTCGGCACGGCCAAGCCCGCGCGAGCCGCCGGTGACCAACGCGACCTTGCCCGTGAGCTCGAACATGAGGCCCTCCCTCCGCCGGTGATGAACCGCCGCAATTATGGTCAGCTGGCCGCTGCCAGCCTCGACCTCCCCGCGGCACGGCGCTCGCCGAGGACGTAGCGGCTGATCACCAGGCGCTGGATCTCGGCGGTGCCCTCCCAGATCTGGTAGATCTTGGCGTCGCGCATGAACCGCTCGACCGGGTACTCCTTGATGTACCCGTAGCCGCCGAGGATCTGGACGGCGTCGACGGTGACCCGCATCGCCATGTCGCCGGCGAAGAGCTTGGCCATCGAGCCCTCGCCGCGGCCCATGGGGATCCCGTTCTCAGCCATCCAGCCGGCGCGCCAGGCGAGCAGCCGGGCGGCGTCGATCTCGGTGGCCATGTCGGCGAGCTTGAAGGCGATCGCCTCGTGCCTGGCGATCGGCTTGCCGAACTGCTCGCGCTCCAGCGAGTAGTCGCGGGCGAACTCGAAGGCGGCGCGGGCGATGCCGATGGCGCCGATGGCGACCGCCGGCCGGGTGGCCTCGAGCATCAGCATCGCGCCGATCGCCCCCGGCCCGGTGGCCTTGCCGTCCCTGTCGAAGCCCAGCCGGGCATCGTCGGGGACGAAGCAGTCCTCGAAGATGACCTGGGCGGTGTGGGAGGCGCGGACCCCGAGCTTGCGCTCCTTGCGGCCCTGGCGCATCCCGGGGTTGTCCTTCTCGATGACGAAGCCGGTGATACCCGCCGGGCCGGCGCTGCGGTCGGTGGTGGCGAATGCGACCTGGAGGTCGGCGATGCCGCCGTTGGTGCAGAACTGCTTGGTGCCGTTGAGCAGGTAGCCGCCGTCGACCCGGGTGGCGGTGGTGCGCAGCGCCAGCGAGTCCGAGCCCGAGTCCGGCTCGGTCAGGCCCATCGCCGCGATCCTCAGGGTCTTGGGGTCGCAGAGCTGGGAGATGTAGCGCTCCTTCTGCTCCTCGGTCCCCATGGCGATGATCCCGGCGCCGGCGAGGCCGCTGGCGAGGATCGAGATCGCCATCCCGGCGTCGCCGAAGGTGAGCTCCTCGGCGAGGATCAGCTCGGTGATCCGGTCGAGGCCTCCGCCGCCGTACTGGGTGGGGAACATCGCCGCCGGGCCGATGCCGATCTCGTGGGCCTTGCGCATGACCTCCCAGGGGGTCTCCTCGTGCTCGTCGTAGTGATCGGCGACGGGCCGCATCTCCTTGACGGCGAACTCGCGCACCAGGGCGCGGACCTCCTCCTGCTCGGAGGTGAGGCTGAAGTCGAGTGCCATGGTGTCTCAGGACCTCGGTGGACCGAGCCGGATCTCGGCCCGCCCGTTGGTGAGCACGCGCTCGCCGCGGTCGGAGACGGCCTCGAGCGAGAGCACGGCGGTGCCGGCCTCCTCGTCCACCTCGACCACGGCGCCGGTGCAGGTGATGGTGTCGCCGGGAAGAAGGGGCTTGCTGAACCGGCAGCCGATCGCGGCGACGCGATCGCTGCCACCCGCCCAGCGGGCGACGGCGTCGGTGAGGATGCCGAGGTCGAGCATGCCGTGGGCGATGGTGCCGGGCAGGCCCACCATCCGCGCGAACTCCTCGTTCACGTGGATGGGGTTGTGGTCGCCCGACGCCTCCGCGTACGCGTTGATCTGGTCCTGGGTCACCCGGCGGCTGAGCGGGGTCATCAGGTCGCCGACCTCCACGGTGAGCACGGGGCCTTCGCTCTCTGCGCTCACGACGGCGCCCCCCGCATGATCAGCAGGGCGCGGCCGCTGCAGACGGTGTGCCCGTCGCGGGCGGCCTCGAGCTCGACGTCGATGAAGGTCATGCCCCGCTTCTCCTGCACCGAGGCGATCCGCGCCTGGCTGTCGACCACGTCGCCCGGCCGCACCGGCTCGTGGAAGCTGAACCGCTGCTCGCCGTGGATCAGCCCGGCGAGGTCGAGGCCCAGCTCGGGGTCGCCGAAGACCTGTCCGAGGGTGGGGAACAGGCAGTAGACGGCGGCGAAGGTGGGCGGTACCGCGTCGGGCTCGACGACGGCGCCGTCGCCGGCGATGGCCTCGGCGAAGGCGCGGGCGCGCTCCGCCTCCACCACCTGGCCGGGTGCCCGGTACACGCGGCCGGCATGGCTGGGATCAGGCATCACACACCTCGCTGCCGGGAACTCTGGCGCCGGCACCCGCGAGGATGCCACGTCCGGTCGTCTCCCCCACCTCGTCTGCCACCTCGAAGATTGACACGGGTGTCAATCCTATCACCGGCCGATGTAACGCGGCGCGGCATTCGTGTCAACGGATGGCGCCGCCGCCCACCTCCTCGGGGCGGTTCCAGTTGGCGAAGCAGCGGCCCTCGGGGTCGACCGCGCGCCAGGCCGCCTCCTCGACGATCCCCAGACCGGGGCCGGCCAGCGCGGTCCGCAGCGCCCGCTCGCCCCGGGCCAGCGCCACCCCGAGCGGCAGCCCCGCCGCCTGCCTGAGCGCAAGCGGCAGCGGCTCCACCCCGTGACGCCCCGCACAGCAGGCGGCGAGCAACCGGGGGTCTCCGGCGAGCCGGTCGAGGAGCAGCTCGACCACGGCGGGGACCAGCGTGGGCATGTCGCAGGCCACCACCACCGCCAGCGGGGTGCGGACCGCCGCCAGCCCGGCGACCACCCCGCCGAGGGGCCCGGCACCGGAGACGGTGTCCGTCACCACCCGGCCGGTCAGCCCGGGCACCGGGTGGCCGGCCACCACCACCTCCTCGACGAGGTCGCGCAGCGCCTCCACCGGACGCATCCCCAGCGGCCGGCCGTCCACCACCATGCTCGCCTTGTCCCGGCCCATCCGCCGGCTGCCGCCGCCGGTGAGCAGCAGCAGCGTCACCGCCGGCGGCGCCGCGGCGCCGGGCGCGCTCACCCCAGGATGATGTGGTGGAAGGCCTCGGCCGCGGCCAGGCCATGGGGCGCGCCCACGTCGGCGGCGCGGCGCGGGACCAGCTCGCGGAGGCGGTCCTCGGTGATCTGGCTGCGGTGCTGGCGGAGCGCGTCGAGCTTCCGCTCGAGGGTGCCGGAGATGTCCACCAGGCAGGTGGGCTCGATCGGGCCGGAGAGGAAGACCTGGGTGACCTTGTGCGGCGCCAGCCCCTCCTCCACCAGCTCGGGGAACACCAGCGGGTCGCGCGCCGAGGGGTAGACGGCGTCGAGGGTGACCTCCCCGGCGGCGCGGTGGTCGGGGTGGTTGATGTACCCCGGGCCGAAGCGGCGGGTGGGGTCGGAGGTGAGCACCGCCTCCGGCCGCACCCTCCGGATCACCCGCACGATGTCGCGGCGCAACTCCAGGCTGACCTGGAGGACGCCGTCGGGATGGCCGAGGAAGACGACCTCCTCGACCCCCAGGACCGCCGCGGCGGCGCGCTGCTCGGCGATCCGCTCCTCGGCCACCGCGCGGGGGTCACGGCCGGGGTCGGAGGTGCCCTTGTCGCCGTCGGTGCAGACGCAGTAGGCCACCCGGGTGCCGGCGCTCGTCCAGCGTGCCACGGTGCCGCCGGCGGAGAACTCGGCGTCGTCGGGGTGCGCCATCACCACCAGCAGGGACGCGGGCGCCGGGGGATCGATGACCACGACCGAGGAGTGTAGATGCGCCCGGCTCCGCGACGGCCTCGCCGGCCGACGGCGCCCCGGTCAGATCGCCCGGGACAGCGTCTGGGTGCGGTGGAAGCGCACCCGGCACTGGTCGCAGCGGAAGACGAGCCGCAGCCCCAGACGCCCAATCACGAAGGGCTCGCGACTCTGACAGTTTGGACAGACGGCGTGCATCTGGGCGTATTCCCCGGGGACGTTGCGAAGGGGGAGCTCAACCGGCTTGTACTTCCTCATCTCTCTTCCCTGAGAAGCGCTGCGCCCGCCGTGTCGGGGGGCTTTTCCTGGTTGGCATTGTAGCAAGGCCATGATAGCGCCGGTGTCATGAATTGCCCTCGTCCGCGTTTCGCGGCGGAGCCGGCCACCCGGGCCCGGAGCCGGGCCACCGGAGGGTGGGAGACGAGGGCGAGCAGGGCGATGAGCGGGTGCAGCTGGACGAAGCGCGCCTGGATGGCACCTCGCCGGCCAGGGACCGCGCCTCGGTGACCACCGGCCCCGCCACCAGGTGGACGAGCAGGCAGGTTGCGCCGAGCGGGCGCGGTGCGGCGAGCCGAACTCAGGCGCGTGGACTCTAGCAACTTACATGAGTGTACGTATGTCATACAAGCCACGTTAACACCTGGCAAAGAACCGGGTCGGGACAGCGCACATCGCTTTGACACCCGATTCGGCGCTCTGCTAGCCTCCCGCCAACTTCTCCGGAGGCCCTCCTCTCGGGCCCCTTCCGGAAGCGGCCATCAACCTGAGCGTTGAAGGGAACCCTATTGCCGGTGCGTGATCGACTCCTGCGCCACGCCTGCGCAGCGGTGGCAGCGCTGGCGATTCCCCTCCTGGTTCCGAGGGCCGCAGCCCACCTCCCCTCCCTGTCGGTGAGGGCGGAGGTCGATGGCAGCGCCGCCCGGGTCGGAGCCACGGTGGTCCGTCCTCCGCTCCCCGTGATCGACAACGAGCGGCCGGCGCAGACCGTGAGGGTGTCCTCGGGCGACAACCTGCAGAGCCTGGCCGCATCCTTTCACGCCGACGCCGGCGCGATGCGGTGGGCCAACGGCCTGGTCGACCAGGCCCAGCCCCGGCCCGACACCCCGCTGCTGCTCCCTCCCGGGCCCGGCGCGCTGGTGCAGGCGCAGCCCGGCGAGCTGCCCAGCCACCTCGCCAGCCGGCTCCGCCTCGACCCGCGGGTGATCCTCGACTACAACAGCCTCCACAGCGACAGCCCGCTGCCGACCAACACCTGGATCCAGGTGCCGGCGGCCGCGGCGCCGGCGGGCGCGGTGCCCTCCAGCGCGGTGGTGCCGCTGCCCACCGGGGTGCCTGGGGTGCCGAGCTCGCAGGCGTCGCACGGCGTCAACCCGAAGTTCCCGTGGGGGCAGTGCACCTACTACGTGTCGACCAGGCGCAGCGTGCCCTGGAACGGCGACGCCTGGACCTGGTTCAGCAACGCCCGTGCCTATGGCAGGCCCGAGGGCAAGGTGCCGGTGCAGGGCGCGATCGCGGTGATGTGGGGCAGCTGGTACGGCCACGTCGCCTACGTCGAGCGGGTCAACCCGGACGGCAGCTTCGTCGTCTCGGAGATGAACGTGAAGGGCGTGGGGGTGCGCGACGAACGCACCATGACGGTGAACAGCATCCCCCTCATCGGCTTCATCTACTGAGCATCGACCCCTCCGTCTTCACCGGCTCGGGGCACAACCGAGCGCTCGGGCTGGTGCTGGACGAGATCAGCCCCACCCGGGTGACCGCGCGCCTCACCGTCGACGAGCACCACCTTCAGCCCTTCGGCATCGTGCACGGCGGCGTCTATGCGGCCATCGCCGAGGCGATCGCCAGCATCGGGGCCTCGGTCAACGCCTCCAGCCGCGTCCCCGGCACCGCGGTGGTCGGCCTCGACAACCACACCTCCTTCCTGCGGGCCACCCGGATGGGCACCGTGATCCACGCCGAGGCCCTCCCCCGCCAGGCCGGCCGCCGCACCCAGAGCTGGGACGTGACCATGCGCGACCCCGACGGTCGTGAGCTCGCCGTCTCCCGGGTCCGGCTCCTGGTGCAGCCGATGTCGGATCTGCCCCATGGACCGACGAAGCCGGCGTAGGCTCAGCCCGCGAAGCGGTAGCCGATGCCGGGGACGCTGTGGATGTAGGTGGGCTTGTCCGGCTCGGGCTCGATCTTGCGGCGTAGCCGGTAGACGTGGGCGTCGACGGTGCGGGTCTCGATCTCGACCTCGTAGCCCCAGACCCGGCGGAGCAGCTCACCACGGCTCATGACCTGGCCGGGGCGGGAGGCGAGCAGGGCGAGGAGGTTGAACTCCGTGAGGGTGAGGAGCACCTCCTCGCCGTCGCGGAACACCTGGCGGCGGCCGAGGTCGATGATCAGGCCGGTGAACTCGAACCGGTCGCGGGGCTGCTCCTGGGGGGTGATCTCCGCCCGGCGCAGGTGGGCGCCGATGCGGGCCATGAGCTCGCGGACCTCGAAGGGCTTGGTGACGTAGTCGTCGGCGCCCAGCTCCAGCCCGACCACGACGTCGATGGTGTCGGCCTTGGCGGTGAGCATGATGATCGGCACCCGGGAGCCGTCGGCGCGGAGCCGCCGGCAGACGTCGAGGCCGCTCATCCCGGGCAGGTTCACGTCGAGGATCACCAGGTCGGGGCTGCTCTCCCGCGCCATCTCCAGCCCCTCGGTGCCGTTGCCGGCCTCGATCAGGGTGTGGTTCTGGGCGGAGCAAGCGAGCCTGACCACCTCACGGCTGGGCTGATCGTCCTCGACGATGAGGATGGTCTTCCCCGCATTGCTGCTCATACGCGCCCCGCCTCCAGGAAGCTCGAGATCCGACGGACGAATTGTGCGACTTCGATGGGCTTGGTGATGTAGGCGGCGCAGCCCGCGGCCAGAGCCTCCTGCTCGTCGCCCTTCATGGCATGCGCGGACAGGGCGACCACGGGGATCCTGGCCGTCTTGGGGTCGGACTTGAGCATTCGGGTCAGGGTGATGCCATCCAGTCCCGGAAGCTTGACATCCATGAGCACCAGATCGTAGAGCTCCGTGCGGGCCTTCTCCAGGCCCTCGTTGCCGTCGATGGCCACATCGACGCGGAAACCATTGCCGTTGAGGACCATCCTGGTCAATTCTCGGTTGCTGGCATTGTCCTCGATCAGCAGGATGCGGTTGCGGGCGTGCCCGTTGTCACCGTCGACCCCGAGCAGTGGGATGCGGAAGGTGAAGACCGAGCCGTGGCCGCGCCCGCTCTCCAGGCTGATGGTGCCGCCGTGGAGCTGCACCAGGCGGCGGGTCAGGGAGAGCCCCAGGCCGGTGCCCTGGACCTGGTGGGTGGGCTCGCCGTCGACCTGGAAGAACTCGGTGAAGATCAGCTCCTGGTGCTCGGCGGCGATCCCCACCCCGGTGTCGCCCACCTCCACGATCAGCTCGGCACCGTTGGCGCGAGCGTGCACCCAGACCTTGCCCCCCGCCGGAGTGAACTTGATGGCGTTGCTCAGCAGGTTGTACATCACCTGCTTGAATTTGCTCTTGTCGGCACGAACTTCCAGGTCGGCGGGCTGGATGTCGTCGCTGAGGGTGAGGTCGCGGCGCTCGCTCAGCGAGCGGATGACGTTGCGCACCTCGCGGAACGCGGCGGACACCGCGAAGGTCTCATAGGCGAGCTCCATCCGCCCCGCCTCGACCTTGCTGAGGTCGAGCACGTCGTTCACCAGCTCGAGCAGGTGCCGGCCCGAGGTGTGGATGTTCTCGAGGCAGTCCTGCCGCTGCTGGGGGGTGAGGTTCCCGACCAGGTTGTCCTTGAGGATCTCGCTGAACCCCAGGATCGCGTTCAGCGGGGTGCGGAGCTCGTGGCTCATGTTGGCCAGGAACTCGCTCTTGTGGCGGCTGATCTCGCGGATCTGGGTGTTCGCCACCTCGACCTCGCGCTTCTGCAGCTCGATCTCGGCCAGCTGCTCCTTCTGCTGGGCGTAGAGGCGGGCGTTGTCGATGCTGATCGCCGCCTGGTTGGCGATGATCCCGACCATCGCCTGCTCCAGGCTGGTGAAGGGCTGGACCGTGCGCCGGGCCAGGCAGAGGGCGCCCACCAGGTGCCGGGGCGACTCCAGCGGCATCACCAGGGTGGAGCGGGGGGCGTAGGCGAGGTCGAGGGTCTTGAAGCGCTGGTCCCTGGTGGCGTCGTCGACGGCCACGGTGGTGCGATGCTTGACCGCCCAGCCCACGATGCCCTCGCCGACGTCGAAGCGGGCCACCCGGCCCACGCTCTCCACATAGGGAAAGGTGGCCATGGCCGCGAGCGTGCGCCCCTCGGGATCGGCGAGGAACACCGTGGCGGCGTCGCAGGCGACCAGTTGGGAGGTCGCCTTGAGCATGAAGTCGATCGTCTCCTTCAGCTCCAGCGACGAGGTGAAGAGCTTCCCCACCTGACCCAGCAGGTCGACTATTACCTTGTCATCCATCCGACCGGCGAGTATAAGCGACACTCTGCCGAATTCAGACATGGGGGGACAGACCGCCGGTCGGGTTCGTTTCCGGCGGCGCGAATCAGCCCGGGCGGGCCTTGAGCTCCTCGATGACCTGGCCGATGACCTTGAGGGCGTCGCCGACGATCCCCAGATCGGCGAGCTTGAAGATCGGGGCCTCGGCGTCCTTGTTGATCGCGACGATGTTCTTGGCCCCCTTCATCCCCACGGTGTGCTGCATCGCCCCGCTGATGCCGCAGGCGATGTAGACGGTGGGCTTCACGGTCTTGCCGGTCTGGCCGACCTGCATCGCGTAGGGCACCCAGCCCGCGTCGACCACGGCGCGGCTGGCGCCGACCGCCCCGCCCACCAGGGAGGCGAACTCCTCGAGCAGAGCGAAGTTCTTGGGGTCGCCGAGCCCGCGGCCGCCGCTGATGACGATCGGCGCCTCCTCGAGCTTGGGGCCGGTGGCCTTGTCGACCACCCGCTCGACCACCCTCGCCGACCGGTGCCGGTCGGCGATGGGCACCTCGACGGGGACGATCGTGGGGGCGCCGCCACCGGAGGGCTCGGCTGCGAACGACTTGGGCCGGATCAGCACGAGCGCGGGCCCCTTCCCCTCGAACCGGGTGCTGACGTTCTGGCTGGCACCGAAGATCGAGCTCTCGACGCTGATGCCGCCGTCGACGCTGACGTCCAGGCCGTTGGAGATCACCGGCACGTCGAGCTTGGCGGCGAGCCGGCCGGCCACGTCGCGGCTGGTGTACGTGGTCGGGAAGAGGATGAGGTCGGGCGAGTGCTCGCCCGCCAGCGCGGCCAGGGCGTCGGCGCCGGGCCCGCCGAGGAGCAGGTCGGTGTAGCCGGGATCGGTGCCCGCGTACACGGTGGTGGCGCCGTGGTCGCCCAGCGCGGCCGCGGCCGACCCGGCCTCGGGGCTGAGGCACACCGCCTCGACGGTGCCACCCAGGGCGCGGGCCCGGGTGAGCAGCTCGAGGGCGGGCGTGATCGGCTGTCCGTCGAGGACCTCGGCGAAGACCCAGACCCGGTTCAGTGCCATGGCTCAGATCACCTTCTTGGCGGCGAGGAACTCGACGACGCGGTGGGCGGCGGTGCCGTCGTCCTCCACGACCTCCCCCGCCTTGCGCTGCTCGGCGGCCTGGACGGAGACGATCGCCTGTCCCGGCGCCAGCCCGTCGAGGCCCAGGTCGGCGACGGTGAGGCGGTCGACCGGCTTCGACTTGGCGGCCATGATCCCCTTGAGCGAGGGGTAGCGGGGCTCGTTGACTCCGGCGGTGACGCTGACCACCGCGGGCAGGCTCGCCTCGACGTTGTCGTATCCGGCCTCGGTCTGGCGGCGCACCTTCAGGGAGGTGCCATCGCACTCCACCGTCTTGGCGAAGGTCACCGCGGGGACGCCGAGGTACTCGGCCAGCGCCTGCGGGACCACCCCGGTGTAGCCGTCGGTCGACTCCGTGGCCGTGATCACCAGGTCGAAGCCCTCGCGCGCGATCGCCGCGGCGAGCACCCTGGCGGTGGTCAGCGCGTCGGCCCCGGCGAGCGACGGGTCGCTGACCAGCACCCCCTTCGCGGCACCCATGGCGAGCGCCTTGCGGATCGCGTCGAGCCCCTTCTCGGGCGCCATCGACACCACCGTGACCTGGCCGCCATTGGCCTCGGCAAGCTGGAGCCCCGCCTCGATCCCGAACTCGTCGCCCGGATCGAGGACCACCTCGACACCGTCGCGCCTGAGGTTGTGGGTGGTGGGGTCGAGCTGGCCCACCGAGTTGGGATCGGGGACCTGCTTGACACAGACGACGACGTTCATGAGCGCTCCCGTGCTTTCCTCGCCCTGGCCCGGGACGCGGCCTGCTGCGCTCCCAAACCGGCGGCGCTACTCTACCGAATCGGTTCTGCGCAACGGCCTCGGGACTATTGAGCCGGCGGGCCCTTGGCCCCCTGGGGCAGCGGCGGAAGGTAGGGCGCGGGGTCGGTGGGGGTGCGGTCGACGCGCACCTCGAAGTGGGTGTGCGGCCCGGTGGAGTTGCCGGAGGAGCCGACCAGCCCGATCAGCTGCCCCTGCTTCACCTGGTCACCGGGGTGGACGCCGAAGGTCTGCAGGTGCCCGTACAGGGTGAAGGTGTGGGCGTCGTGGGCGATGATCACGTGGTCGCCGTAGCCCTCCGAGCTCCGCGACGCGGCCACCACCACGCCGTCCGCGGCGGCGTAGACCGGACGCCCGAAGGGGGTGGCCAGGTCGATGCCGGTGTGGAAGTGGGGGTATCCGAAGTACGGCGGCTCGAAGGGATAGCCGCACGGTCCCCAGTACTGGCTGATCTCCGAGCCCGGCACCGGCCAGATGAAGCGCGCCTGTCCGGGCGGCGGCGGGGGCGCCGTGCCCACGAAGAGGTGGTGCTTGTAGTAGTACTCGCCCTCGTCCCAGGCGGCCTGCTCGGCGGCGAGGATGGCACGGTCGATCTCCTGGATACGGAGCTCGGCGATCGACTGGGCGAGGGCGGCGTCCTGGGCGTCGGCGGCGGCGATCTCGGCGTTGGCGGCGTTGATGCCGCTCCCCAGGCTGGCGATCAGCGCCTGCTCCTTGGCCACCTGCGCGGTGAGCTGGCGCTGCTGGTCGGCCAGCCGGGCGGCGGCCTGCCGGGCGGCGTCGGCGTCGGCGGCCGCGGCCGCCGCCGCGGCCACGGCGGCGCCGAGGTCCTCGCGCACCTTGCGCACCAGCTCGGTGCCACGGTCGGTGAGGTGGCTGAGGATGGCGGCCCGGGAGAGCAGCTCGCCGAACGACCCGCTGTTCACCAGGTACTCGAGGAAGCTCTCGGAGTGCACGTACCGGCTGCGCACGAAGGCGGAGAGCAGCGCCCGGTCGGCAACGGCCTGCCGCTCGAACTCCGCCTGACGCACCCGTTCCCGGCCCTCGCGGACGGTGGCGTCGTGGTAGGCCTGCTCGGAGGCGCCGATCTGGGTGATCGTCTCGGCGATCGTCTTGCGGTTCGCCGTCACCAGCGAGGCCAGGCTCTGCTGCTGGTCCTGGGCGGCCTGCACCCCGGCGTTGAGCTTCTTCTTGGTGGCATCGATCGACGACCGGCGCCGCATCGCGTCCTGGAGCTGCTGCGCCAGCGGGTCGGACGGCGTCGGCGCCGCGGTGGGCGTGGCCCGGGGCCGGGGCGGCGCGGTGCGCGCCGACACCTCCGGCACCCCCAGCGCCATGAGCATCAGCGCGATCGGGATCGCCATCCGCCGCCGTCTCCCCCCCGGCGCGTGGACGTTCATTCGGAGCCCGCCTTCCCAATCCTTCCTGCGGGGCCGTCCCGGTACACTCGGCCGATGCAGAAGAAGCAGTACTCCGCGCCGGCCCAGGTGATCGACCCGTCGGTCAAGTATGAGGCAACGATAGCAACCGACAGGGGCGACATCGTGCTCTCCCTGGACGCTGCGCGCGCACCCAAATCCGTCAACAACTTCGTCTTCCTCGCCCGCGACGGCTTCTACGACGGGCTCAGCTTCCACCGGGTGGTCGATGATTTCGTCATCCAGGGCGGATGCCCCGAGGGAACCGGACGCGGCGGTCCCGGCTATCGCTTCGAGGATGAGCCGGTGCAGGGCGAGTACATCCCCGGTGCGCTGGCAATGGCCAACGCCGGCCCCAACACCAACGGCTCGCAGTTCTTCATCTGCACCGTGGACGACCGGCACAAGCTGGGCAAGTCCTACAACCTCTTCGGCCAGGTGGTGAAGGGGATGGAGGTGGTCGGCAGCATCCGCCAGGGCGACGTGATGCGCTCGGTGACGATCCGAGAGGCGTAGCGGGCGCGCTGATGGCTCCCGGCCTGCTCGCCGTCCACGCCCACGCCGATGACGAGACCATCACCATGGGCGGCACCCTCGCCCATTACGCCTCCCGCGGGGTGCGGACCGCCAACGTCTGCTGCACCGACGGACGGCTGGCGACGATCGTCGATCCCACGATGGTCGAGGAGGAGGTGCGGCCGCGCCTGGGCGAGGTGCGCCACGCCGAGCTGCAGGCGGCCCTCGACATCCTCGGCGTCGGCGAGCTGCACTGGCTCGGCTACCACGACTCCGGGATGGAGGGGGCGGACAGCAACCGGGACCCCGACACCTTCTGGATGACCCCGCTCGACACCGTCGTGCGGCGGCTGGTGGGGGTCATTCGCGAGTTCCGCCCCGACGTGGTGGTGACCTATGACGCGTTCGGCGCCTACGGCCATCCCGACCATGTCCAGGCCCACCGGGCCACCGTGCTGGCGGTCGAGGCCGCCGGGCACCCACGGGTCTATCCCGAGGTGGGCACGCCCTGGCAGGTCTCCAAGCTGTACTACACCGCCTTCGCCCGCTCCACGGTGGTGAGGATCATCGAGCTGGCCAGGCGGGCGGGCATGGAGAGCCCCTTCGGCGAGAATCCGGAGAACGTCGAGTTCGGCACCCCCGACGAGCTGATCACCGCCCGGATCGAGTGCGGCGAGTTCCAGGGGGTCAAGCGCCGGGCGCTGGTCGCCCACCGCAGCCAGATCAGCGCCGAGTTCCCACTGATGCGGATGCCCGAGGAGGTGCTGCGCGAGCACTTCCCCACCGAGCACTTCACCCTGGCGCTCTCCCGGGTGCCGGTGCACCCCCCCGAGGACGACCTCTTCGCCGGCATCGCCGGGTAGCCGGGTAGCCGGGAGCCCGGCCGCCCAGGGCAGGGGGACCTACGGGATGACCGGGCTGGCGAGGTCGGCGGAGACCGCGATCACCGGCACGGTGCCGCCGCCGCCGAGCTCGAAGACGTACACGGGGACGAGCCACGCCTCGGTCCCGCCGGCGCGGTAGCCCCAGCCGAGGCCGAGGTGCACGCCGGTCACGGTGACCACCACGGGCGGCGGCGCCGGGGAGGAGGTGGGGCCGGGCACCGGGGGGAGCGGGCCCGAGGAGGGTGCGGGCACCGGCGCCCCCGGCAGCGGCGTCGCCGGCTCCACCTGACCCTTCGTGGGCTGCGCGACCGCCACCGGCGGCAGCGCCTGCGAGACCCCGGTCGCGCCGTTGCCGACGCCCATCATCGGCACCGGGCCGGGGCCGCCGCGAAGCGTCCAGGCGCCCCCCTGGCGAAGCCGGTCGAGCCCGGCGGTCACCCCGACCAGCGGGTAGTCACCGGCGCCTGCCGGGCCCGCGAGCCATCCCGAGGCACCCAGCAGCGCGGCGTGGGGGCCGACCGTCACCGACCAGGGGGAGGAGATCACCGAGACCCCGCCGACCGCCGGGGAGACGCTCACGAACCACTCGGAGACGCCCCCGGAGCTGGCGACGGTGGCGCCGCCGAGGTCGAGGCCGGCGCCGGTGAGGGCGGTGCGCGCCCGCTGCTCGGCGTCCGCCCGCGAGGGCAGGCCGGGCACCGCGGTGGGGACCGGACAGGGGACGGGAGGGATGGCCGGCGGGGGGATGCTCAGCGGAGGGCGCGGAGCCGCCGGAGCGCTGCCGGGGGCGCTCCCCGGAGCGCTGACGCCGCCGGGCACGGCCACCGCGCATCCCGAGGAGCTGATGCCCGAGGAGCCGCTCTGGGCCAGCGTCCAGGGGAGGCCGGCGCTGCGCCGCACCGTGAGGACCGACCCGGAGCCGGTCACGCTCCATCCCGAGCTGTCGCCCGTGACCGCGCCGTCCAGCCCCAGCGCCCGGGCGAGGCGGCCCACCCGGTCGTCGGTGGTCGTCGCCGCCAGCCGGTAGGCGGTGGCGTGGGCGGCGAGCGCGGGCAGCGCGCCCTCGACCCGGTACTCGACCCGGCCGGGCAGGATGGCCGGCTGGGGCAGCCCCATCGCTCCCGAGGTGCCGGCCGCCGAGCCCGAGAGCGCGGGGATCCGGGAGGGCGGCGCGGTGGAGCTGCGCCCCCCGCATCCGGCGATCACGACGGCGGCGGCCAGGAGGCCGGCCAGCGGGGGGAGGCGGTGAGTGGTCATGGTCGTGAAGACGGCGGCGGGGCCGGTTCGGTTCCCGCGCGGCGCTAGCTCGCCGCCGCCTCCGGCGCCACCAGCCGGTGGAGGGCGAGCTGGGCCTCGCGGAGATGGTGCTCCATCGTGGCCGCCGCCCGGGCGCCGTCGCCGTCGGTGATGGCCTCGAGGACGGCGCGGTGCTCGGAGACCGAGTCCTGCTGCAGCTCCTGCTTCTCCACCGCCGCCATCGGGGTGAAGAGCCGGCTGCGGGCCCGCTCCACCGCCTCGTAGAGATAGGGGTTGCGCGACGCCGCGGCGATGGTCAGGTGGAAGATCGAGTCGGCGCGGTGGAACTCGCCGACCCCCTCCCGCCCCCGCAGCGCGGCGCGTTCGAGCCCGTCGATCGACAGCTGGAGGCGGCGCAGGTCGTCGTCGGTGCGGCGCTCGGCGGCGAGCCGCGCGGCGCCGGGCTCGATCACCATCCGCAGCTCGAGGATGCGGTCGAAGGCGCCGGTCTGCCGCTGCAGCTCGGCCCTCATCTCGACCGCGGATCGCCGCTGCCCGAGGATCACCGCGCCGCCACCGGCGCCCCGCCTGCGCTCGATCAGCCCCTCGCCCTGGAGGATGCCGAGGGCGTCGCGGAGGGTGACCCGCGAGACCCCGAGCTGCTCGGCGAGGACCCGCTCCGGGGGCAGCCGCTCGCCGGCGGGGAGCAGGCCCAGGCGGATCCGCTGGCGCAGCCGCAAAGCCACCTGCTCGTACGCGGAGGTGGTGGCGATGGGGGTGTCGCTCGCCGCCTCGGCCGCCCCCACCCCGCCGTCGGGGTCGTCACCGGGCGCGACCTTCAGCCAGTCCGGGATGGGCGGTTCGGACAGTCCCCGGGGCACGAGACACAGGTATAACCGAACCCACCAGCTGTGGTCAATTGGCTTGACCTCAATACCTTTCTAAAGTATGTTTTCAATACCTTAGAGGCCCTCACTCGGACGGTCGACACGGCAGAACGCGCCACTTCCACCCGGAGGGAATGGACGTGAACCTGGGAGCTCTCGTGATCCTGGTGCTGATCCTGCTGTTCGTGGCCAGCGTCGGCTCGCTGCACATCGGCGGCTGTCCCGGCAACCAGCCGGGGATCTGCATCAGCTGGCAGAACTGACCGGGGCCGCGGCCCCGGCAGGCTCCGAGGTCAGGCGCGCTCCACGATCATCGCGATTCCCTGGCCGCCGCCGATGCACATCGCCGCGAGGCCCAGCACAACGTCCCGCTTCTGCATCTCGTGGAGCAGGGTGGTGAGGATCCGGGTGCCGCTGGCACCGATCGGATGGCCGAGGGCGATCGCGCCGCCGTTCACGTTCAGCCGGTCCTCGGGCACCGCGAGCTCGCGGCCGACCGCGACCGACTGGGCGGCGAAGGCCTCGTTGAGCTCGAAGAGGTCGATGTCGCGCGCCTCGACCCCGGCCTTCGCCATCGCGCGGCGGGCCGAGGGCACCGGGCCCATGCCCATGATCCGCGGCTCCACGCCGGCCGAGGCGTAGCTGCGGATCCGCGCCAGTGGGGTGCGGCCCTCGGCCTTCGCCCGCGACGCGCTCATCACCACCACCGCGGCGGCGCCGTCGTTGATCCCGCTGGCGTTGCCCGCGGTCACGCTGCCCGCCTTGTCGAAGGCCGCCCGCAGCGCCGCCAGCGACTCCGCGGTGGTCTGGGGCCGGGGGTGCTCGTCGACCTCGACGGTGACCGTCTCCTTCCGCTTCTTCACCGGGACCGGGACGATCTCGTCCCTGAAGCGGCCGCTGGCCATCGCCTCGCCGGCCTTGCGCTGGGACTCCGCGGAGAAGGCGTCCTGGTCGGCGCGGCTGACCTCGAACTCCCTGGCCACGTTCTCGGCGGTGATGCCCATGTGGCAGTCGTCGAAGGCGCACCAGAGCCCGTCACGGATCATCACGTCGACCAGCTGGCCGTGGCCGAGCCGGTAGCCGTAGCGGCCGCTGTCCATCAGGTAGGGCGCGCGGGTCATGTTCTCCATGCCACCCGCGACCACCACCTCGGCGTCGCCGAGGCGCACCGCCTGGGCGGCGAGGGCGACGGTCTTGAGGCCCGAGCCGCAGACCTTGTTGACGGTCATCGAGGGGATGCCGGTGGACAGGCTGGCCCCGATCGCCGCCTGGCGCGCCGGGTTCTGGCCGAGGCCGGCCTGGAGGACATTGCCCATCAGCACCTCCTCCACCGTCTCCGGGTCGATGCCGGCACGGCGGATCGCCTCCTCGACGGCGATGCCCCCGAGCTGGACCGCGGGCACGTCCATGAAGACACCGCCCATGGTGCCGATGGGGGTGCGACAGGCGCTGACGATGACCGCGTCTTCCATGGTGATCTCCGGAGCTGGGTGACGGTCTCCACTCTAGCGCGGGGTCCCCGACCCACGGCGTGGGCCGCGTCTCAGGCGGGCAGGAGCTCGGCGAAGGCGGAGCGGTAGCGGTCCGCGAACGCCTCGGCGGAGAAGTGGTGCGCCTGGGGCCCGCGCACCTCGACGACATAGGCGGCGGCGAGCGCGCCCATCCGCCCGGCGCGGCCGAGGTCGTGCCCGCGGCGGAGACCGGCGAGCAGCCCGGCGAGATAGGCGTCGCCGGCGCCGGTGGGGTCGACCACCTCGTCCACCGCCGCCACCGGGACCTCGACCACCCCGTCGCCCGAGTGCAGCCGGCTGCCCCGCCCGCCCAGGGTCACCGCCACCACGGCGCCGCGCTCGCGCAGCTCGTCGACGCCGAGGCCGGTCCGGCTGCGGAGCATCTCGAGCTCGTAGTCGTTGCCGACCACCATCCAGGCGGCCTCCAGCCCGGTGCGCAGCGCCTCCTCGCTCAGCGACGGGATCTGCTGGGCGGGCGCGAAGACCAGGCGGTGGCCGAGCTCGGTCGCCTGGGCGATGTGCGCCGCCATCGCATCGGGGGCGTCGGGAGCGACCACCACGGTGTCCACCTCCGCGCCCGGGCGGCGCAGGTCGATGGCCCCGGCCCGCGCCATCGCCCCCGGGAAGAACGCGGTGATCTGGTTGTCGTCGAGGTCGGTGGTGATGAAGCAGGAGGCGGTGGCGACGTCGTCGCAGCGCAGCGCCGTCGAGGTGTCGACGCCGGCCTCCTCGAGGGCCGCGCCATAGGCGTCGAAGTCGTCGCCGACGGCCGCGCAGAGCAGCGGGCGCTCGCCGAGCAGGGCCAGCGTGTAGGCGATGTTCGCCGCGGTCCCGCCGCGACGCCGCTCCAGCCGGTCGACCAGGAAGGAGACGTTGAGGATGTGGGTCTTGTCGGGGAGGATGTGCTCGCCGAAGCGCCCCGGGAAGACCATGATGGTGTCGAAGGCGACCGAGCCGGTGACGGCGATCTGCATCTCGATCCTCTGAGCGCTGACGCGCTCACTGGTGGGGGCCTCCCCCCGGCCATCAGCTCCTTGTCGCTGACCGCCTGCCCCCTGTGGTCGGGCATGGTAGCGGCACAATGGGACGGTGGCGCTCCACCGAGTTCTCCGCCCCGCCGTCACCGCGGTGAGCCACCCGACGATCACCGGCGAGCCCGCCGAGGGGGTCGCGCCGGCCGCGCTCGCCGAGGCGGTCGAGCTCTACCACCGCACCTACACGACCCTGCTCCGCAGCAGCGGCGAGACCCGGCTGCGGGTGCTGGAGTCGTCCCACCGGGCGATGGGCTCCAGCCTCCACCCGCTCGCCGCCTCCTCCGAGCTCGATCTCGGCGCCTTCCTCTACGCCTGCCGGCGGCTGCCGCTGCAGATCCTCCAGACCTCGCTGGTGGTGCTCGGCCAGTCGAGCGAGGTCTTCGCCCGCCACGGCTACAGCTTCGACGCCTGGGCGGCGACCGGCGCACCCGGCCGGCGGCGCCGCTGGTATCACGACGGCGCCTCGACCCTGGCGGTGCTGGTGGCCAGCGCCTCCGACGTCGACGACCTCGTGCCCACCCTGGTGGCCTTCCAGATCGAGTGGAACAAGCTCCACCAGCGGCTGCGGGCGGGCGGAGTGCCCGGCGCCGCCGGGGCGTCCCCGTCGGCGGCCGAGTGCGCTGCCGCCCTCGGGGGCCGGGAGGAGGACTGGGCGCAGCTGATGGAGGTCTGGGCCGACGGCTTCCGCGACCACCTCGCCCAGGTGGCCGGGCGGCGGCTGTCGCTGCGGGTGCGAACGCTCGGCGGCACCCAGGTGGGGTCGGCGCGGGTGACCCGGCGCTGGTGGGCGCCGGTGCTGGCGCTGCTCCGCGAGCAGGGGGTCGCCGACCGCCCCGTCTACTTCGTGAGCAGCAACTCCCACTCGGTGGTCAACCTGGTCAGCGGCGCCGCCGCCCAGCGCCAGCAGCAGCTGGTGGACTTCATCGACCAGCAGGGCCCTGCGGAGATGCGCGACGAGCTGCGCCGCTTCCGCGCCGGCACCGCCGAGGGCGACTGGTCGAACTTCCTCTACTACGCGGCGCGGCTCTACTTCCGCTCCCTCCCCCAGGACCACCCCGAACAGGTGCAGCGGCGCGAGGAGGAGCGGCGGCTCGGCATCTTCCACGTGGTCGGCGACACCGCCCTCGACGTCGCCGCCCAGGTCATCGTGCTCGACCGCCTCGACACCGCCCGGCTCGACCCCCGGCTGCTCCCGGTCGACGCCGCGGCGCTGGGGCGCAGCCCGGCGGTGGTGGTCAACATCGACTACCCGCTGGGACAGGCCGCGTACAACATCCTGCGCGAGATCGCCGAGACCGTCGGCGAGCTGCGCGGCGTCTACACCCTGGGCAAGGCGGCGACGCTCAACGCCGACGTCGGCGACGTGATGCTCTCCAGCGTCGTCCACGACGAGCACAGCGGCAACACCTTCTGGCTCGACAACGCGTTCGGCGTCAACGACATCGCCCCCTTCCTGCGCTTCGGCAGCGGCCTCGACAACCAGCGCGCGGTGACCGTCAAGGGCACCTTCCTGCAGAACCGCGGCCACCTCGACTTCTACTACCGCGAGGCCTTCACCGTCGTCGAGATGGAGGCCGGGCCCTACTGCGCGGCGATGTACGAGCTCAGCGAGTCGGGCCGATATCCGACCAACGAGCCGGTGAACTTCTCCAAGCTGCCGATCGACTTCGGGGTCATCCACTACGCCTCGGACACCCCCTTCACCCAGGCGCGCACCCTCGGCGCCCGGGGGCTCTCGTACCACGGGATGGACTCGACGTACGCGTCCTCGGTGGCGATCATCCGCCGGGTGCTGCGCCTCGAGGGCGCCCTCGGCGACGGCGAGCCGGCGGTGACCCGGTCGACCCACCGGCCCCAGCAGGGCTGATGTCGCTCATCACCCTCGGCGGCGTCAGCGTCGCCTTCGGGGCCACCACCGTCTTCAGCGGCCTCGACCTGCGCATCGAGCCCCGCGACCGGCTCGCCATCGTCGGCGCCAACGGGGCGGGGAAGACGTCGCTGCTCGAGGTGATCGCCGGCACCGCCCCGCCCTCCGCCGGCCGGGTCGAGCGCGACCGGCGGATGCGCATGGCCCACCTCACCCAGCAGTCGCCGCCGCCCTCGGCGCCGACCGTGCTCGCCGAGGTGATGGCCTCGCGCCAGGACGTCGCCGCCCTGCAGTCGGAGATGGCGGAGCTCGAGCAGCGGCTCTCCGCGGCGGACCCGGGCGACCTCGAGGCGCTGATGGCCCGCTACGGCGAGGCGCAGCACACCTACGAGGCGCTCGGGGGCTACGACCTCGAGGCCCGTGCCCGGGCCGCGCTGGGCGGGCTCGGCCTCGACGCCGAGGCCCAGCGCCGCCATCCGCGAGCGCTGAGCGGCGGCCAGGTCCGGCGGCTGGAGATGGCCAAGCTGCTCCTCCAGGACGCCGACCTCATCCTCCTCGACGAGCCCACCAACCACCTCGACCTCGCCGCCATCGAGTGGGTCGAGGAGTTCCTGCGCGGGGTGCCCGCGGCGATCGTCGTCGTCTCCCACGACCGGCGCTTCCTGGACGGGGTCTGCACCGGGGTTCTGGAGATCGCCCACGGCGTCACCGAGGAGTACCCGGGCAACTACTCCGCCTACGTCCGGCTGCGGGTGGAGCGCCGGGCCCGCCGGCGCAAGGAGTGGGAGGAGCAGCAGGACCACGTCAACCACCAGGAGGAGTTCATCCGCCGCTACAAGGCGGGGCAGCGCGCCCGCGAGGCGCGGGGGCGGCAGCTCAAGCTCGACCGCCTCGAGCGGGTCGCCCGCCCGGTCGAGGACGCGCGCCCGCGGCTGCGCTTCACGTCCTCGCCGGGGTCGAACGTGCTGCTGCGGGCCACCGACCTGGTGGCCGGGCGGCAGGGCCGGGGCATCGCCCGGCTCGACCGCGCCGTGCTCGGCCCCGGCGACCGGGTCGCCATCGTGGGCGCCAACGGCAGCGGCAAGAGCACCCTGCTCCACACCCTCGCGGGCGAGCTCGAGCCGGTGGCGGGCACGGTGACCCGCGGGGCACGGCTGCGGATGCGCCTGCACCGGCAGGAGGAGGCCCAGCCCGACGTCGAGGACACCGGCCGCACCGTGCTCGACGAGCTGCTCGCCGACCACCCCATCGGCGAGGAGCGGGGACGCACCGTGCTCGGCAGCCTGCTCTTCAACGGCGACGAGGTCTTCTCCCCGGTCTCCACCCTGAGCGGCGGCGAGCGCGCCCGCCTCGCGCTCGGCCGGCTCGCCCTCGACCCCACCAACCTGCTGCTCCTCGACGAGCCCACCAACCACCTCGACATCCCCGCCCAGGAGGTGCTCGAGGAGGCGCTCCAGGGCTATCCCGGGGCGGTGGTGCTGGTCAGCCACGACCGCGCCCTGATCGACGCCATCGCCACCCGGGTGTGGTCGGTCGAGGCCGCCGGCGGCGGCCCCGCGACGGTCCGCGAGGTGCTCGGCGGCTACTCCGACCTGCTCCGCGCCCGCCGCGCCGCCGCCACCGCCGCCGCGGCGGCGCCGGCCCCGCCCCGGCGCGCCCCCGCCCCGGTCGCGGGCGGCGGCGGCGAGGGTGGAGGCGGCACCGGCGAGGGCCCCGGTGAACGGGCGCGTGAGCGCCCCGATGGTGAGCGGCGCGAGCGGGCGCGCGGCCGGGCCCGGGCCGCCGAGGTGCGGCGGCTCGAGGACGACATCGCCGGGGTCGAGGCCGACCTCGCCGAGGTGCGGCGGCGGCTGGCCGACCCCGCCACCTTCGCCGACCCCGCCACCGGCGCCGAGGCCGGCCGCGAGCACGACCGGCTCGAGGGCGCCCTCGCCGAGCTCTACGAGCGCTGGTCGGAGCTGGCCGGCTCGACCTGAACCGGCACCACCGGCGAGGCACCGCCACCGCGTCGCCCCCGGTTGGTGAGCGCCGTCCCGGCGAGGATGAGCACCAGTGCCAGCACCGCCGCCGGGCGAACCGGCTCGCCGAGGAACACGGCGCCGTAGACGAGGGCGAAGCCGGGGAGCAGGTAGGTGACGGTGAGCGCCCCGGTGGCCCCGAGGCTGCTGAGCAGCCGGTAGTAGAGGACGTAGGCGATCCCGGTGCCGCCCACCCCGAGCGCGATCAGTGAGAGCACCGCCTGGGTGCTCACGGCATGGGCGGGGCGGCCGGCGGCGAGGGCGAAGGGGAGGACGAGCAGGGCCGCGAGGCCGTTGGCGCTGATCGCCGGCACCAGCGCGGGCTCGCCGGCGAAGACCCGGCGGCCGAGCAGGGCGCCGATGCCGTAGAGGACGGGCGCGCAGAGCAGCACGGCGAGGCCGAGCAGGTCGACCTGGCCGCCGAGGCCCTCGATGAGCACCAGGGCGACGACCCCGCCGATCCCCACCGCCAGGCCCGCGGCCCGCGCCGGGGTCAGCCGCTCGGTCTCGGAGCGATGCGGGAGGCAGAGCGCGAGCAGCGCCGAGCACAACGGGGCTGCGGCATTGCAGATGGCGGCGACGCCGCTGGCGACCCGGGTCTCACCCCAGGCGAGGCAGAGGTAGGGCAGGGCGGCGCTGACCAGCCCGACCAGGG
Organism: Candidatus Dormiibacterota bacterium; assembly: GCA_036495095.1. Lineage (NCBI taxonomy): Bacteria > Bacillati > Candidatus Dormiibacterota > Candidatus Dormiibacterota bacterium. The sequence goes on from DASXNK010000087.1 coordinate 37,018, forward strand.
CGGCCGCGGGACGGCGGAGCCCGGCGAGCGCCCGGCGCTGCCCGGTCACCACCGCGTAGAGGGCGACGGCGAGGGCGCCGAGGGCGAGCCGGACCTCGACCACGCCCACCGGCGGTACCTCGAGCACCGCCACCCGGATGAAGAGGAAGCTGGCGCCCCAGAGGGCGGCGAGGCTGAGCAGGCGAACCGCGTCGCCGGCCGACATCAGCTGAGGCGGAAGGGGCGCACCCCGCTCAGGAAGACCAGCCCGCCGACGAAGACGGTGACCGCCGCCGCCACCACGGTGGCGATGAGGGCGGCGAGGAGCACGCCGAGCACCCCCGTCGGCCCCTGCGACGGGGCCGGCTTCGCCGCCACCGGGGGCGGATGCGTCCCCGCGGGCGCGGGGGTGCCGACCACCACCACCAGGCCGGTGAAGACGCCGTCGTCCCAGACGAACTGGTTCTCCCCGGGGGTGGGGCTGAGCTCGATGGCGAAGTAGGCGAGCCCGTCGCTCCCGGACTTGGTCGAGGCCTGGGTGCCCTGGGGCCCGACCGGGTGCCGGCTGGCGTCCGCGGCGGCCACCGTGGCGCCGGTGCCGGGGGCCGACTGCACCCGCATGGTCACGGTGCGACCCGGCTGGGGCGCATCCTGCGAGTTGGCCTCGCGGATGTAGTAGGCGAGCGCCGTCCCGGCGGTCTGCGGCTGCTGGCGATCCACCTTGTCGTAGCCGAGCACCCGCACCGGGACGAGGGCGAGGAGGGTGGAGAGCGCCAGGAGGCCGAGGAGGAGGAGGCGGCGGCGCGCTGCTGGTTGCATCCGGGGACCCATCCTACGGGTGCCGCACGGTCGAGGTGGCACGGGCCGGGCACGATTTGCGGCCGGCGCGGTGGCTGAGCGACAGTGGCCCCGTGGATCCCCTGGAGGCGGGCGGCGGGCGGCCGGGGCGGCAGCTGGTGTCGCCGGAGCAGATCGCCGCCCGCATCGCCGAGCTCGCCGCCGAGATCGACGCCGCCTACGCGGACGCGGACAGCCCGGTGGTGCTGCTCTGCGTGCTCAAGGGCTCGCTCTTCTTCACCGCCGACCTGGCCCGGGCGCTCTCCGTCGCCCTCGAGATCGACGCGATCGCGGTGCGCTCCTACGGCGCGGGCACGGAGAGCTCCGGCACCGTCCAGCTGGTCAAGGACGTGACCACCCCGCTCGGCGGCCGCCACGTCCTCATGGTCGAGGACGTGATCGACACCGGCCTCACCACCTCCTTCCTCTACGAGCACGTCGAGCGCCACCGGCCGGCGTCGCTGCGCCTGGTGGCGCTCCTCGACAAGCCCGGCCGGCGCCGGCGGCCGGTGCGGATCGACTTCCGCGGCTTCGTCCTCGCCGACGAGTTCGTCGTCGGCTACGGGCTCGACCTCGACGAGCGCTTCCGCAACCTGCCCGGCGTGCATGCCCTCGACCATCCCTGACCCCGGCGTGGCCGGGCGGCTGGCCCCCGCCGCGCTGGTCATGGCCACCGTCGCGGTCTCCTTCTCGGCGATCTTCAACCGGCTCGCCCCCGACGGCCCTGCCACCATCGTCTGGGTGCGGATGGCGATCACCGTCCTCCTGCTCCTCCCCCTCGCGCTCCGCGACCTCCGGTCCGGCGCCCTCCCCCGCTCCGCCGGCGACTGGATGGTGGTCACCCTGAGCGGCGTCCTCCTCGCCGCCCACTTCCTCTGCTGGACGGCGTCGCTGCGCCACACCTCGGTTGCCTCGAGCGTGCTCCTGGTCTCGCTCCACCCGGTGCTGGTGGCGGTGCTGGGACGGCGGCTGCTCGGCGAGGCGGTCTCGCCGCGGCTCGTCGCCGGGCTCGGCCTCGCCCTGGTCGGGACGGTGATCACCGCCACCGGCGACCTCCGGGTCAGCGGCGAGGCGCTGGGCGGCGACCTCCTCGCCATCGCCGGTGCGGCGACCTTCGCCGGCTACCTGCTGGTCGGCCGGCGGGTTCGGTCCCGCTACGGCGCAGCCGGCTACTCGGTGCCGGTGTACCTGGTGGTGGCGGCGGTGGCGCTGCTGGTGGCGCCGCTGAGCGGGAGCGCGGTGGTCCCCCGGCCGCGGACGGTGCTCGCCTGCGCCGGGCTGGCGGTGGTCTGCACCGTGCTCGGACACACCGTCTTCAACTGGACGCTGCGCCACCTCCGCGCCGTGGTGGTGAGCCTCGCCTTCCTCGGCGAGGCGCCGATCACGGCGCTGCTGGCGATCCCCTTCCTCGGCGAGCGGCCGCCCGGGAACGCGATCGCCGGCGGGGTGGCGGTGCTCCTCGGGCTCGGCTTCGCCCTGACCGAGCCCTCCCCGGTGTCGATCGCCGACGAGGCGGCGGCGCAGTAGCGCCGCCGCCTCGGCACCGGCGGCTCAGCCGGCGGCGGGCGGGATCGGCGCCGCCGGCGGCGGCGAGAACGAGGGCTGCGCCGCCACGGGCTGGGCGTTGCGCATCGTGAGGTAGCCGCCGGCCACCGTCGCCACGCCCCCGACCAGCGCCACGAACCAGCCGAGGCCGAGCCCGACGGAGTAGCTCGCCACCCCGGTGCCCAGGCTCCCGAAGTTGCCGTGGTACTCGACCCAGAAGAGGAGGACCCCGAGGACCTGGAGCCCGCCTCCCGCCATCAGCAGCACCGCGTCGGGCGCGGGCAGAGCGGGCAGCGTGACCTGCTCGGCGAGGAAGCGCCGCGCCACCAGCAGGCCGGCGACGCCGATCAGGGCGATGAAGGTCAGCCAGCCCCAACCGTGGAATCCGCTCTCCCCCGCGGAGCCCAGCCCGCCGCAGGCGAGGCCGCTGCAGGAGGCGGACTGCCAGTCGAGGAGGAGGCCGACCAGGACGGCCAGGGAGGCGGCCCCGATCACCATCTCCCCGGGCGAGAGCCGGTCGATCAACTTCCGCAGGTCCACACGCTCGGTACCGCTCATGGTCTGACCCCAGTGGGCGTGCCGCGGTCGATGTGCCGCGTTGCACGACTCCCGGGCCTATTCTCCGCTCGCATCGATCAGATCACAAGCACCAAAAGAGACAAAAGTAACGGGGGCGGATCCGGCCGCTCCGGGCGGCCGAGGTCCCGCCAGCAGGATGTGACCGCTCGCAACGCTCCTGTCACCGGTGCTTGATCGATTTGGTTGACGCGAATGACGAGGATCAGTCCATCGCCGGGCCCCAGACGGCGGATCGGTCCCACCCGGGTGGATGAGCGGATGAGAGGTTCGGGAGGCAACGTGTCGTCGTCGCGCAGCGGTCGCACGTCCCATCGCCGTGCCCGGGGGCAGGGCCTGGTCGAGTTCGCCCTGGTCGCGCCCCTGCTGATCGGGCTCGCCTTCGGAATCTTCGACTTCGGCCGTGGCATGTCGGCCAACATCACGGTCACCAACTCGTCGCGCGAGGGCGCCCGCTACCTGGCGACCCAGGCGTCGACGCTCTCCTCGCCCTACGGCACCACCTGCCCGACCGGAACCACCGCGCCCACCGGCACCTCGGCGCAGTCGAAGGCGTGGAACCAGATGCTCGGCGCCAGCCTCGACATGACCAGGGTCACCCTGCTCACCGTCTACTTCTACAAGAGCAGCAACGACCCCTCGGCCGACACCGCCCGCACCGCCTACGACAAGACGGTCTCCTGCAACCTCAGCGGCGGAGCCTTCACGGGCAGCTCGACGGTCACCGCGGGCAGCAACACCGGCGACTCCTCCTACGTGCCGCAGACCGGCGACTGGGTGCAGTTCCGAGTCCAGTACCAGTACACGACGGCGACGCCGATCATCCACCAGCTGGTCGCGACCGTCACCGTCGACCAGACCACCACGATGGTGCTGGAGTGAGCGCGCGCCGCGCCCCCCGGGCCCTCCGCCCCGGCCGGCGGGGAGCCCGCGGCCAGTCGCTGGTGATGGTCGCCCTCGGCGGTGTCGCACTCATCGGCATGACCGGCCTGGCGCTCGACGGCGGCTACGAGGCCGGCGTCTACCGCAGCGCCCAGAACGGCGCCGACGCCGGCGCCCTCGCCGCCGCCCGCTTCATCTACGAGAACCAGGCCAACCCGACCTACGTCACCAACAACGCGATCTGCCAGACCACCGCGCCCAACGGGGTCGGCCCCAAGCAGGTCTATCTCAACAGGAGCAACGCCACCGCCACCTGCACCGGCAAGACGCTGACCACCTACGCGCCCGCCGGTCCCGACGGCTTCCACTCCTACGGGGCGCTGGCCACCGTCGACACCTCCACCGGCGTGAGCGGCGTGGCCACCCTCGCCTCCCACATCGGGGTCAACGAGGCCACCGCCGACGTCACCGCCAATCCCACCCCCACCGCCAGCGGCTCGGTGGACATCACCAGCCTCACCGCGAGCCTCAGCCTTCTCTCCAACCTGCTGACGTCGGTGAACGGCAGCACCACCCTCTTCGCCTGCTCGAGCAGCGCGTCGGGAGCGGGCACCAGCCAGACGGTGCCCACCGCGGGCGGCAGCTGCCCGGGCAGCGGCCTCTCGCTCAGCCTGCTGCTGTCGGTCCTCCTGGTCGTCAACCTGAACATCAACGTGTCCACCCAGCTGGGGCTCACCGGCAACATCGCCGCCGGCCCGGCGAGCATCAGCCTGGTCAAGCAGGCGCTCTCCTCGGTGGTGCCCACCAGCGGCATGCCCCAGCAGCGGGACTTCACCCGGGTGGTCGGCGCCGGCCTCGGCGTCCTCGGCGCCGTCGCCCTCAACGCCAACGTCGGCACCACCAGCTCGATCACCGGCAACCTCGGTGGCGACAGCACCGGGGTGCAGACCAGCGTCAACATCGCCGACCTCGGCGCCACCGTCGCCGGCACCGCGATCTCGCTGAGCGCCCTCGACGCCACCGCCAGGGTCAGCTACGACCCGGTGAACGGCTTCCAGGCGACCACGAAGTGCACGCTGCTCTCCGGCGAGGGCGCCGCGTCGATCAAGATCGCGGGCGCCACCCTCGGCATCAACGCCGACTGCAGCTACACCCCGGTGGGCATCCCCGGAGTGCTCAGCATCGGCTCCACCCGCACGGTGAACTGCCAGACCGGCCCCAACGGCCAGCTCTGCACCGCCAGCGTCTGCGTGCTCGACATCAACGTCCTCTCGGTCCTCGCCGGCGTCAACAGCATCGACGTGTGCATCGGCAGGGCCCAGGCGAGCGCCGACTTCAAGCCGGTCACCAACACGGCCGGGGTCATCGTGACCTCGCAGATCCCCTCCCCCACCTTCTTCCTCGGGGTGGTGGGGGCGCACACCGTCAACCCCAAGGCGCAGGCCGCCGCCACCCCCCGCCAGGTCACCGACGTCTCCTCCGACACCTTCGCGGCGGCGCCGTATGCGGTGCCCTACGCAGCCACCGAGAAATCCGGGGGGGCGGCCTACTGCAACCTCAGCTTCGGCCCGCTGGTACCGGGCTGCAACTACACCGTCTGGGGCGCGGGGATGGACGGCAACAGCGCCATCGAGAAACAGCTCGGCTGCACCCCCACCGGCACCCAGTGCTGGCAGGGACGGCTCGACCCCGCCAGCAGCCACGCGATCGGACAGACGGTGACCGCGAGGAGCGGCTCGGGGACGGGACCGACCGCGCTGATCAGCGGGTCCAAGTACATCCTCCTGCCGGTGATCAGCGACGAGGGCGTCGTGCAGCAGTACGGCCTCTTCGCGGCCACCGCCGACAGCCACATCTTCACCCTGGCCCGCACCCCCGACCCCGTGAACAGCGTGGTGGCGCCGATCGCCCAGGCGACGACCACCGGCGCGTGGATGCCCAACGACGAGGGCGCGGTCTCCACCAAGCTCGTCGACCCCACCTACTTCAACGCCACCGGATGGAGCTGACCCCGATGCCCCGGCGCCTCACCCGTCTCGCCGCCGCGGTGGCCGCCTGCCTCGGCGCCGCACTCGCCTCCGCCCCCACGGCGCTCGCCGACAGCACCGCGCCGCCGGTGGTGACCAGCGTCTCGCCGCTCTTGCTGGTGCCCAACGGCCAGCCCTTCCACCTCACCCTCACCGGCTTCAACCTCGCCACCGTGAACCAGGTCTTCCTCAACCCGGTGGTGGTCGGCCGCAGCTTCAGCGCCGCCGGCGACACCGTTCTCCAGCTCACCCTTCCCGCGGACACCCCGGCCGGCGACTACACCGTGCGGGTGGTCTCGACCGCCGGCTCCAGCGACCCGGGGAGCGCCCAGCTCACCGTCGGCAGCGCGATCGCGGCGGCGCCACCCGCCGCCAACCTGCCCTCGGTGCCGAGGTACAGCTTCGCCCCGGCACCGCGGCCGATCTACCAGCCCGAGAGCGGGGTGGTGGGCCCGGCGAGCCCCTCCTCGGTGGCCCCGGCGCCCTCGCGGGGGCCGGTGAGCCCGGTGCTCCTGCTCCCCCTCGGCATCGTCCTCGGCGGGCTCGGCTACCTGCTCTGGGGCCGGCCCGGCCGGCTCTCCGCGGCCGAGCGCCAGGGGCTCGCCGCCCACCTGATCGGCCGCCCCGCCCAGGCGCTGCACGTCGGCCGCATCTGCCTCCAGTGCGGCCGCCTCCACTTCGTGCTCGCCACTCGCCGCGATCTCTGGCAGGCCGGCCAGTTCTGCAGCGCCACCTGCTTCGTCGCCGCCCAGGACGACGACTCCGCGGCCCGCGCCGGCGAGAGCACCGCGGTCACCCGGATGCGCGAGATGTTCGTGTACAGCGAGCTCGAGCAGAGCCTTCAGGCCGCCCTCGCCAGCGAGATGCTGGAGCTCCGCACCGGCGAGGCACCCGTCGAGGAGCCCGCCGAGGAGGCGCTGGTCGAGGCCGCCGGTTAGACCGGCACCCGGGTCAGGAAGTACAGCAGATGGCCCGGGACCACGCCCATCATCACCGTGACCACCAGGATGTAGAGCATCGCGGTGGCCGGCTGGTTGGCACGGATCCGGGCGTAGTAGAGGGTGAGCCCGTTGACGGCTGCGGTCACCACCAGCCCTGCGGCCACCACCAGCAGCCAGAACGAGGCGCCGTAGCGCTCGCCGACCAGGCTGGCGCGCACCGCGCCGTCGGCGGTGAGCAGGGCGACGCCGACCGCCAGCGCCTGCACCGCGACCGCGGCGAAGATCAGGTAGACGGCGCGGCGCAGCGGCCGGAAGGAGAGGTCGGGGGCGATCAGGTACCAGTGGCCGAGCAGCATCCCCGCCAGGGTGCTGCCGGCGAGCAGGGCGGCGGGGACGAAGGCGACCGCACCGGCGAGGCCGCCCACCCCGGAGAAGGCGAAGGTGGCCGCGGCCCGGCCGATCGCCACCGCGCCGCACCCCACCGCCACCGCCCCGGCCACCCGCCGGGCCGGGTCGGTGCCCACCGCGCAGAGCAGCGTGTACACCCCCAGGGCGACGGTGAAGCCGACCATCCAGTGGACGAAGCCGGCGTAGCCCGCCGCGTCGAGCGGGTGGTGGAGCAGCTGCGCGGGGTCGGGGAGCAGCGCCGCCATCGCCAGGCAGATCCCCATGATCGCCAGGCAGATGGCGGCGGTGGTGCCCAGGAAGCCGCGCCCCACCTCGCCGAGCAGGTCGCCCGCGTAGGTGGCGGCGACGGTCCCGACGGACAGCTCGGCGAGGACCAGGACGCCCACGATCGGCGCCAGGGCGGGGATCGACATGAGCCCCATCCTAGGCAGACCGCGGCCGGGCGTGACAGCAGTCGTGGTGCTGTACCGTTGTCATCCCGTATGGACGAGAGACAGCCGAAGCCGTCCGGCCGCCCCCAGGATTTCACCGACCTGGTCAGCGAGCTCGGTGACCTGGTCGAGACCCTGGGTCTCGAGGAGGCTCCTCCCCCGGCGCGTGCCCGCCGCAGCCGTCCGCCCGCGGCCCGGCGCGGCGCCCCCCGCCCGGCGGCGTCCGCGGATCCGGCCGCGCCCGCGGCGGCGGTGGCCGTCCCCGAGGTCGAGGCCGCCCCCGAGCCGGAGACGCCGGCGACCGACGCGATCCTCGACGACACCACCTACTGGGTGCCTCCGGCGGAGATGGTCGAGCCCGGCGGACGTCCCTGGTCGCCCGCCGCCGCCATGGAGCTGCTCCCCGGCAGCCGGGAGGCGGCCGCGGCGGCGATCGCGACGCGGCCGGGCTCGGGATGGCTGATGACCGTGGCCGCGTGCACCGCGGTGGCGCTGGCGCTCTTCGCGCTGGTGGTCAGCCACATCGACCTGGCCAGCACCGGCGGCCCCGACCAGGCGGTCAGCGCCGCCCCCTTCGCGGTCAGCCAGCTGCGCACCGTCGCCGCCGACAGCACCGCCGCGGTGGTGACCGCGCCCACCACCACCCGCTTCCCCGCCTCGACGAACCACCTGTTCATCGAGATCCAGTACGCCGGCGCCACCCCCCATGACAGCCTCCAGCTGCGGGTGATCCGCGACTCCGACGGGCTGCCGCCCCCCTCGGTGGTGCAGGACCACACCTACCGGCTCGACAACCCCGAGGGCAAGGGGGCGGTCACCGTCGAGCTCACCGCCCCCGCGGGCACCCCCTTCGCGCGCGGCCGCTACACGGTGAGCGTGGTCCACGGGCAGAGCGCGGCCCAGACCGTCGACTTCACCGTCGGCGACAGCGGGGCCTGACCCCGGCGGCGCCGCCGCCTTGCTAGGCTCCCGCCGATGAGCGTCGCCGCCAGCGCCCTCCACGAGTCCGAGAACCCGTGGCGCAACGCCCAGAGCCAGTTCGACACCGCCGCCGGGCTGCTCGGGCTCGAACCCCGGCTCCGCGCCGTGCTGCGCGAGGTCCGGCGCGAGTTCACGGTGCGCTTCCCGGTCCAGATGGACGACGGCAGGGTGCGGATGTTCACCGGCTACCGGGTGCAGCACAACACCACCCGGGGCCCGGCCAAGGGAGGCATCCGCTTCCATCACGAGTGCAGCCTCGACGAGGTCAAGGCGCTGGCGATGTGGATGACCTGGAAGTGCGCCCTCGCCAACCTGCCCTTCGGCGGCGCCAAGGGCGGGGTGATCGTCGACCCCGGCGCGCTCAGCCACCGCGAGCTCGAGCGGCTGACCCGGCGCTTCGCCACCGAGATCACGGTGCTGATCGGGCCGGAGTCGGACATCCCCGCGCCCGACGTCAACACCTCGGCGGAGATCATGGCCTGGATCATGGACACCCTCTCGATGGAGGCCGGCCACTCGGTGCCGGCGGTGGTCACCGGCAAGCCGATCGACATCGGCGGCAGCGAGGGCCGTCACCGGGCCACCGGCCGGGGGGTGACCGTGGTGACCCTCGAGGCCTGCCGGTACCTGGGCATGGAGCCGGCGCAGACCACCGTGGCGGTGCAGGGGTTCGGCAACGTCGGCAGCGTCAGCGCCCAGCTGATGCACGAGGCGGGCTTCCGGGTCTGCGCCGTCTCCGACGTCAGCGGCGGCGTGTACGACCCGGCCGGGCTGGACATCCCCGCCATCCTCGAGCACCGCCGCGCCGGCGGCACCCTCGCCACCCTCACCGGGCGGCGGCGGGTGAGCAACCAGTCGCTGCTCGAGCTGCCCGTCGACGTGCTCGTCCCCGCCGCGCTGGAGAGCCAGATCACCGCGGGCAACGCGGCCCGCATCCAGGCCCGGCTGATCGTCGAGGGCGCCAACGGGCCCACCACCACCGAGGCGGATCACATCCTGGAGCGGCGCGGGGTGGTGGTCGTCCCCGACATCCTCGCCAACGCCGGCGGGGTCACCGTCTCCTACTTCGAGTGGGTGCAGGACCTCCAGTCGTTCTTCTGGTCCGAGCCGGAGATCAACCGACGCCTCGAGGCGGTGATGCGGCGCGGCTTCGCCCAGATGGTCGAGGCGGCCCAGGCCCACTCGGTGTCGTGGCGGATGGGGGCATACCTGGTGGCGGTGCAGCGGGTCGCCGACGCCACCGCGGTGCGGGGCATCTACCCGTGAACGGCGCCGGGCCCCCCCCGCCGCCCGACCAGCCCGGGGCGACGCCGCCGCGGGCGCAGCCGCCGCGGACGCCACCGCCCAGCTACCTGCCTCCGCCACCGCCGCGCACCCGCCCGCCGATGGCGCCGATCGAGCCGCTCCGCCCGGAGCGCTCCGGCCCACCACCGTGGGTCTGGGTGCTCGGCGGGGTGGTGATCGCCGCGGTCGTCGCCGTCGTGCTGGTGCTGGTGCTGCGCTCGGGCAGCAGCGGCCCGCTGGTGGTGGGCACCGACGTGAGCCTCGCCTCCACCTCGGAGCGCAGCGGCGACTGCGTCACCACCGTCCATCTCACCGCCACCGGCAGCGTCAGCGGCGGCGGCACCCTGGTGTACCGCTTCGAGCGCAGCGACGGCCAGCAGACCGCGGACACCCGGCTCGCGGTCGACGGCAACACCGGCTTCGAGATCACCGAGGACTGGCGGTTCGTCGGGGTGCACAAGGGCGGCGGCACGATGGTCTTCCGGATCGTCTCGCCGACCACCCGCGAGGTGCGGCGTGACCTCACGGTCACCTGCCCCTGATCCCCCCGGGGATCTCGACGTCCGTGGCGGCTGCCTGCGGGTCGCCGCCCGGGCGCGCCACGTCCGCCTCGACGAGGCCGGGCTCGGCCGCCTCGCCACCGAGCTCGCCGCCGCCGACCCGGCCCTCCCCGCCTGGGAGGACGACCACCTCGCCGGCGGCGACCCCGAGGTGCGCGCCGGCTGGACGCTGCTGCTCAGCGCGCTGAACTTCTGCTTCTGGGAGGACGAGCCGCGCTGGCGGGTCGAGGGCGCCGACGGCTACATGGCGCTGGCGGCGGCGCTGCGCCGCGCCCACCGTGCCGGGACGCCGGTGGCCCGGCCCGCTCACCTCGCGGGCTGGAGTGTGGCGGACCTGGCCGGCGTCCTCCGGGGCGACCCCGGCGGCCCGGCGGCGCCGCCGCTGCTCGCCGAGCGCCACGCGGTGACCGCCGAGCTCGGCGAGTGGCTGGTGGAGGAGCACGGCGGCGCCGCGCTGGCCCCGCTGCTCGCCGCCCCCTCGGCGGCGGCGCTGGCGGCGACGCTGGCCACCCGGCTGGGCGGCTTCCGCGACGTCGCCGTCCACCGCGGCGAGCCGGTGGCGCTGCTGAAGCGCGCCCAGATCGCCGCCCACGACTGCGGCCTCGCCCTCGGCGACGACGCCCCCGCGGGCCTGCGCGACCGCCGCGGTCTCACCGCGTTCGCCGACTACAAGGTGCCCCAGGTGCTCCGCGCCGCCGGGGCCATCGCCTACACCCCCGAGCTCGCCGCCGCGGTCGACGCCCGCACCGAGCTGGCCGCCGGATCCGAGCCCGAGGTGGAGATCCGCGCCCTCACCGTGGTCGCCGTCGACCGCCTCGTCGCCCTGCTGGCCGGCCACGGCCGCGGGCTCGACGCCCCCGCCGTCGACACCCTGCTCTGGTGGCGCGGCCAGGGGCTCAGGGAGCCTCCGTATCACCGGACGCGGACCGTCTGGTACTGAGGCGCGCGCCGACCTCACCCGTGGGCGACGTAGTTCCAGCGCGCGCCGGTGGCATAGCTCTCCTCGAGGCGGTCGAGGCTGTACGGACCGTCGCCATCGAGGTCGAAGATGCGCAGCCCCGCCTCGTCGCAGAGCAGGCGGTGGAGCTCGCGCGGGGTGCTGCCGTAGTGGTCGCTGGCCCCGGGACCGTGCTCGACGACCACGGTGGGGCGGTGGTCGGCGATGGTGCGCAGGGCGCCCGCCAGCACCAGGCACTCGGCCCCCTCGACGTCGATCTTGATGAACGCGGGGGCGCAGCCCGCGGGCAGGTGGTCGTCGAGACGCTCGGTGGCGACGGTGATGCGCTCGCACTCGACCGGGCGCGGATAGGTGCGCTCGCGCAGGCCGCTGTACTGCGGCATGTCGCGCACGTGCACGTAGGCCGACTCGCCGTCGCGGTC